>CALKKA010000091.1 GCA_937995495.1 uncultured Phycisphaerae bacterium | reverse complement strand
GTCAAATCGTTTAAGTACTGCAGTCCTTTTTCCATCGAAACTCCTGGGTAGATTCGCCCTGAAACAATGATCCTATTCTACGCCGGCATCATCATCTTTCAAGCGTAGTTATTGAATTAATCTTCAGAGTTTGAGTTCATTGATGGAGGACGAAGGCAAGAAAACACCCGCCATGAAGTCCTGTTCAACACATTATAAGACGTTCATATGGAATTGAATTTCCTTGACTTAAGGGTCTTTATTTGGTACAATGCGGTCAGTTAAGAGAGTTGGAAATTCATAGCTCAATGGGGGGCTGAACAATGACGATTCTGAAAAAAGTATTTCCTCGAAAAGCGACCAGAAAACCGAAAAATGATCGTCCTCGCTATCTCGACCCGACCGGCACTGCGCTAAACGCCTGGCGGACATTGTAATGTCATGATGTACTCCCTTTCCTCTGTGTTGTTTTGCAGGGGAGGGGAGTTTCCTATTCATTTCGTTTCAATGCCCCGTTTTACCGGTATTCGTTAACTTCCGCTGTTTCTCAGAAGTTCCTTGAACCACAGCATCTTTTTTGCCAAGTTATTAGTCCATCCTCACATCTTTGATAACGAAGTGGTATTCCAAACCACTGCCGCAAAAAGATGAGCATCGTCTTTTTCTTTAAAACCATTAATTGACTTCGAACACCTGGTGCTATATTATAGTATTCCTATAGAACAAAGTAGGTATACGCTTTTTTGTGAAATGAAAGATACTCGATGAACCAAGAAGAATTTATTATTAAGGCACAATCCCTAAACGGGCAAGAGTTAATTGGTTTTGCGTTTGAAATATATGGGAAACGTGCCGCTATTGGTACTTCCTTGCAAAAAACCGGCAGCGTGATCATCGATCTGGCATCAAAGTCGGATGTCGAGTTCTTTGTTTTTTTCGTCGATACGCTTTTTAATTACGATGAAACCCTGGAGTTATTTGAAGAAACGCAGCAACGATACGGGATTACGATAGACCGACTGACTCCTGATCCGAACGATATCGAGGATTTGTATAAGAATTATGGGCAATACCCGTTTTTCTCATCGCTGGGAAGGCTTCGCTGCTGCGAGATCCGCAAGCGTCTTCCGCTTTTGAAAAAACTTCTGGATCTGGATGTTTGGATTTCCGGACTCCGCGCTGATCAGTCAGACCACCGTCAGAGTAGTGCTGAAAAAGTTTCCATCGTCAAAATGGGCGATATAGAGGTTATCAAGATCAATCCGCTGGTTGACTGGACACAGGAGCAGATCGACGCTTATATCAAGGATAATGCAGTTCCCTATAATAAATTGTATGATTTTGAATCACCTTATGGAGAGAAGTTTCGCGAGATTGGCTGTAAGCCATGCCACATCCCCGTCAAGGATGATGCTCCCAAGCGGGCTGGAAAATGGCCTTGGGAACAGTCGCACAAGGAGTGCGGCCTGCATATCGACGGCGATGGTATTTAATCGCACCCCCGTGGACTTGCCCACCAGAGTATTTTGCTCAAGGGGGACGATTTCACAGTCCGATGGCATTCAGTTCGTGGGCAGACTCGTTCATCTCTGCTTTGCGACGGCATCCGGTAGACCCACGTACTTCGGCTTTAGTGCTAACGGATCAGCGAATTGGTTCGCAGCAGCCATGCGAGCACCCAGGCGAAACAACCCGGTTGCAGTGGCAGACCAGTATGGCTTATCAATAAGAAAGGTCAATGGCGAGTTGAACTTTTCAGCGTAATAGACCAGGCCCTCACCCAGTAGGCCAACGGCTTTTTTATGATTAGTTTCCAGCCAGTCCAAGAGACCTTCGGCAGTTATGGTCTGCGTATCGAGACATTTATCCCAGTTCCCATCAACCCGATCATAGACAGCGGCATAAAAAAGATTTTTTTTTGCATCCAAAATCGTGGCAATTGAATTTACTGTTTGGCCAGTATCTGCGGCATATCGTGATGCGTTTTCAGCAACGACATCCATTGAATCGGCGGCGACAATCTGGGCACTCTGTGTAAAATAGAACATCTTGGCAGTGGTGACCGCGATTCGAAGTCCGGTAAAACTACCCGGTCCGGCAGTAATAAAGACTTTTTCGATATCATGTACGGCGGCACCGGCCTGATGAAGCTGTTTTTCGAGAACGCTGAATAATTCGGCACTGTGCTTCATAAATTCGGAAAACGGTGCCTCCGAGATCAACTCGCTACCCCGTCCGACGGCAACCGAGCCAAGCCGCCCGGAGGTTTCAATTGCAATAATCAGTTTATCGGTCATAATTGAAGTTTAAGGTCCTTTAAAAGCATTATTATTACGCAAAGATGCCCCTTATCAGTGTCAAAAACAAGCCTATCTATTCCAGATTGACTATTTTTTCACTTGCTTTTAGCTTTCATTAATTATACACTAATGGGACGGCCGATATAATCATAAAAAGCGGTCTTCTTATGGAATTATTTTAAATGGTCTTATTCTATCCTAATCTGTGGAGGTTTATGGTGAAGTTGCTTTCTTTTTTATGCAATCGTAAGTTCGTGTCTATTATCGCGTTAGCGATTCTTTTGGGGGGATATTCGGTGGCTGTTTCTGCAAAGCCTTCAAGTGTCGATCAGGCAAAACGAGCCAAGATCGATATGACCATCCGAATTGCCACTGAACAGGTCAATCGTGGCCTCTACAAACAGGCGCAGGGCCAGCTTAGCAATTTGCAAACGTCTGATGATTATGTCGCTTATATTTCTGAGCGTCAGCATCAGGAGATTGCCAAGTTGCAAGCCCTGATTAACCAATCCCTTGAAGAGCGTGAAAAAATTGCTCGCGCTTTGCAGCAAAGCGATACATTGGCTGAGCAGGGCAAATATCAGGATGCGCTTGGCCTGCTTTCCCAGATCAAGGGAAGCCAGTATGCCAGCGATCAGGAACGGCAGATGATAGAGGACAGCTATCAGCAGGTGACCGCTCAGTATCGGGCTGAACAGCAGAAATGGCAAATGTTGTTTGATCAAAGCGTCTCTTCGTATAACAGCGGACAGTCTGATTTGGCTCGAAAGGGATTCATGCAGGTTATTGAGTCCGGTTACCCGGTCAAAGGGGATAAGAGTCCGGAGCAGTATGTGTTATTGATTGATACAGGAACTGCCGCAAAGCCAACGTCACCAGTTGTTGATATCATGTCCCCAATGGAGACAGATCAGGAAGTCCGATCTGTTCCCTCTGGTATGGATGAGGATATCGAACCGATTGATCTGTTAGAGATTGAGGTCGACCGTCAGGTGAGCGACAGCGCCTCCATGGAGGCTCATCAGGATGAACTTTCCTATCTGGAGGTTGTCAAGCAGAAGCGTGCTGTGCAGGTCGATTATACGATGGCGATGGTCAAAGATGCTGCAGAGAAGGCCCAACAGGCTCTTGATAACGGACAGTTTGATGAAGCGAGACAATCGCTTCGACGCGCGTTTTCGACCGTGGAAAAAAATAAAATGTTACTGGGTGACACCCTTTATTCAGATTACACCGCCCAGTTGACGAACCTTGAGCAGAAGGTCAACGAGAGCCAGCAGGTGTCGCAACAGCAGGCTGAAATTGAGCGTCAGGAAAGTGCTGATGCAATGGCTGGCCAGATTCGTCAGACGATGGATTCACAACGGGCTCAGGCAGTGGTTGATTATATGGATCGTGCTTTCGCTTTTCAGAAAGAGCAGCGCTATGAAGAGGCGCTGGGGCAATTAGAACAGCTTCTGGACATTGATCCCCTGAATCAACGGGCGCTGATTATAAAGCAGACTCTTGAACACACCGTTAATTATATTGAGCAGCGGCGCATTCAGGATGAAACCGACAGGGAAGAGGTTGCTTTGCTGATGAATGCACAGAAACAAATGATTCCATTTTCCGAAGAGATTAATTTTCCGCGTAACTGGAAAGAAATCTCTGAACGCCGAGAAGCGGCTATGGAAGATGCCGCAAGCCCGGCAGATGAGGCGATTCACAATCTCCTGGACACAACCGTCGATCTTTCGATTTTGACTGAAGATACAACGTTTGAGGAGGCAATTGATATTTTACAGAACTCCGTGTCGCCTCCACTTCCGATCATTGTCCGTTGGCCCGATTTGCAGGACAATGCTTTTATCGAAAAAGATACATTGATTGGTATAGACGGTGTGGGTTTTAGGAGTGTCCTTTTGAGGACTGTGTTGACGCAGTTGTTGGAAGCGATCAGTAGCGGCAGCTTTTCTGAAGTCGATTTTGTGGTGCAGGACGGTACGATTACGGTTGCAACTGAGGAATCATTGCCCACTAATTTTACGACCGAGATGTATGATGTTTCAGATCTGGTCAATCCTCCAGCCAATTTTGATGAATACAGTACAAACAATCAGGGCGGTCAAGGCGGTGGCGGCGGCGGCGGCGGTGGTTTCGGCGGCGGTAGCAGCGGCGGCGGCGGCGGTGGTGGTTTCGGCGGCGGTAGCAGCGGTGGCGGTGGTTTTGGCGGTGGCGGTGGCGGCGGTTTTGGCGGCGGCGGTGGCAGCAGAGGCGGCGGTGGCGGCGGCAGTAGAGGCGGTCAAGGTGGTGGCGGTCAAAACAGTGTCGGAAACTGGCAGTCTGAATACAGGGCCTATCAGTTGATCTACACCATCCAGCAAACGGTTGAGCCTGATACCTGGTATGACGAGGGCGGCGAGGGCCGGATTGATCAATATGGCGAAAGCAAGCTGATTATCTATCAGACACCCGATGTTCACAAGCAAGTTAATGATCTATTAGAAAAATTGCGGAAGGATCTGGGTCAGCAGATTGCGATTGAGGCGCGATTCCTTCTGGTTACCGAAAACTTTTTGGAAGATATTGGGCTGGATGTGGATATTACGCAGTTAAAGCTGGGTGGCGGATTTGGCTTTACCAGCATCCAGCAGGACTCTGCGACTCATACTCAACCGCAGGATACGGGTCTGCCCGGCAGTTTGGGCGCCCTGACGAGTTCGGCGTTGAATACGGCGTTTAGTTATGAGTCGTTGGATGATCTTCAGGTTCAGTTCATCCTGCGAGCTACAGAGGCCCACAGCAACGCAAAACAACTTCAAGCCCCGAAGGTCATGGTCCTCAACGGTGAATCGGCGACGATGCAGGTTATCACGGATCAACGCCTGAAGACCGGCAGTGAGTTTAATGCTGATTCGGTTACAAATGCCAATACAACAACCCAGGTGTTCTGGTGGGAAAACGAAAACGAAGACATTACGACGGGCGTTAGCTTGAGTATTACACCCGTGCTAACGGCCGACAAAAAGTTTGTCGTTCTTCGCGTTATTACCTATTTGAGTGATTTGATCTCTCAAGATACTGAAACGGCGATCGGTTTTGCTCCCGATGGTTCGGAGGTTACGGATGAATATATCCTTCCCACGACGCAAACATCTTCGGTTCAAACCCGTGTCGCTGTGCCGGACCGCGGAACACTGATGCTGGGCGGCTTGACGGTAACATCGATGAAAGAGATCGAATCGGGAGCGCCTATTCTCAGTAAATTGCCCGTTATGGGGCGATTCTTCTCAAACCGCAGCATCGTTGATGACAAGCTGATGTTATTGATTTTGGTCAAACCCACGATCCTTCTGCAGGATGAAGTGGAAGCGGATGCGATTGGTGCCTTGTCTCGTCGATAAGAACTTCTTAACATGATAAAGTAAAAGGGAGCACAGTTAGTTGTGCTCCCTTTTTTTATTTCAACTTCGAGCTTTGGGCTCGGATCTATGAACTACTTCGCGAACTTTGCTTTCATCTGCTCATAACCCAAATACGCCAAGAGGTGGTCCAGGATGACCATGGCGGTGTAGTTTTCTGCCACTGGCCAGATGCGTCCGACGATCGTAGGGTCACGGCGGGTGATCGCTGCCAAGTCGGTATTCTCCAGCGTGTACTTATCGATTGTGTGCTGGGGTTTGTCGATCGTCGGGGTTGGTTTGACAGCCAGCTTGACGACGATGTCCTGTCCGCTGCTGAGTCCGCCTGTGATGCCGCCGGCGTGGTTGGAATCGAATACGACCTTGCCATTCTCGGAGTGCAGCTGGTCGTTGCTCTGGTGGCCGGTCATGTCCTTGACGGCGAATCCAGCGCCGACCTCGACGCCCTTGACCGCGCCGATGCCCAGCATACGGCCGAGTTCAGCGTCCAGCTTATAAAAGACGGGTTCGCCCAGTCCGACGGGGACGCCCGTCACGCGGACTTCCACGATGCCGCCGGATGAATCGCCGGTTTTGGTGATCGCATTACAGGCTGCGAGCATTTCGTCGGCTGCGGCGATGTCCGGACAGTCGATCACGGGGTGGACGCCGTACTTGTCGATCACATCCTTGGCGATCACCTTCGGTGCCTTGCCGCGGATGTCGTCGATCTCGTTCTCGACCTCGGCCAATACTGCGATTTTCTGCAGGAAACGCATATCGGGGGTCATGCGACCTTTGACGAAGATCTCCTGGTAGAAGGGGTCCATGTCGTGGCGCATCTTTT
>CALKKA010000090.1 GCA_937995495.1 uncultured Phycisphaerae bacterium | reverse complement strand
TTCCCGGGATGAGGCCCGACTTATCAGTGACTATGAATCCTGCGGCCAGCAGTGTTGCTGCAGCCGTTTTCTCAAGATCTTAGAACCGGTCAATATGCGTATGGCAAAAATCCAAAAAGCCACGCTGGATCCGTCTAAGATCAGCGGGCACTGTGGGAGGCTCAAATGTTGTCTTCGATATGAGGACGAAAACTACCTTGAGCTGAAACGAAAATTGCCGCATCGCAGTACACCTGTTCAGACCCCTAAGGGTCCGGGCAAAGTGGTCGACACACAGATTCTCACTCAACTGGTTGTCGTTCAGTCCGAATCAGGTGAGCGCCAGGCATGGCCTCTTGATGACATTCAGATTCTCAAACCGGGCCAGAAAGCTAAACCGGTTCAGGACAAGGGCATCAGAGAGGTTCCGAAGGCCCCGGCTGATAGAAAACAGGACGACGCGCTGACCAGGGAACTTTTGGAAATGGCTGAGTCCGAACAGGATTCAGCGGCAGGCGAGAATCAAGCGCCGCAAAAGCAATCGCCACAAGACAATGACAACCGTCAGAGACAGCAGAGAAATGAGGGTTCGCAGCAGCAGGGGAAACGGCAGGGCAAGAAAAAACGACGCCGAAGGCCTAAGAACAAACAAGGTGGTTCGCCAAATGCCCAGAATGCTCAGAATGCGCAAAATAAATCTCCTGACCAAAACAAGAACCGACAGGAGAAACAGCAACATCCATCTAGCGGGAATACGACACCACCGAGCGGAGAGTAAGCAATGACGCGAAAAATGTTAGTCACTTCTGCCTTGCCCTATGCAAATGCTCCGATTCATATTGGGCATCTGGTTGAGTATTTCCAGACAGATATCTGGGTGCGTTTTCAAAAGGCGATGGGTCACGAGTGTTATTATTTTTGTGCCGATGATACGCATGGAACCCCCATTATGATCCGTGCCAAAAGCGAGGGGATTACACCCGAAGAGTTGATCAACCGGGTTCAGGAAGAACATGTCCATGACTTTGCTGGCTTTGGTATCGAGTTCGATAATTTCTACACGACACATTCGGAGGAAAATCGCCAGTTCAGCGAGATGATCTATCATCGGGCCCACCAAAGGGGCTCGATCATTAAAAAAGAAATCGAACAGTCCTACGACGAACAGGAAAAGATGTGGCTGCCGGACCGTTATATCAAGGGGACCTGTCCGCGATGTCAGTCTGAGGACCAGTATGGTGACTCCTGTGATTCCTGTGGTGCTCACTACCAGACGACAGAGTTGATCGATCCGGTCAGTACAGTCAGCGGTAATACGCCGGTGCTCAAAGAAAGCATGCACTACTTTTTCCGACTGGGCGACTACGAAGCCGATTTGAAGAAACTTTTCGAGCGAGGGTATGTTCAGCAATCGGTCCAGAACAAGCTGGATGAATGGTTTGATGCCGGGCTCAAGGATTGGGATATTTCGCGGGACGGGCCTTATTTCGGGTTTAAGATTCCTGGCGAAGAGGAAAAATACTTTTATGTGTGGTTGGACGCACCGATTGGCTATATGGCTTCCTGTCAGAATTACTGCAGCCAAAACGGTCTTGATTTCGATCAGTTCTGGAATAACGAGGAGTTCGAGATCTATCACTTTATCGGTAAAGACATCATGTATTTCCATGCGTTGTTCTGGCCTGCATTGTTGATGAGCGCGGGGATGCGGATGCCCACCCAGCTATTTGTTCATGGCTTCCTAACAGTCAACGGCAAGAAAATGTCAAAGAGCAAAGGCACATTCATTATGGCGTCCACCTATCTGAAACATCTGGACCCGCAATACCTTCGCTATTATTACGCGTCCAAGCTTAGCGGCGATGTGAGTGATATCGAATTGAACACCGAGGACTTTGTCAATCGTGTGAACTCTGATCTGGTGGGCAAGCTGGCGAATTTGGCGAGTCGGTCGGGGCCGATGTTGACCAAGAAACTGGATGGAAAGCTTGGCACTCTTGATGAAAAAGGGCGTGTCCTGACCGGAGAACTGGTCGACGCAAAATCAGAGATCATTGGCCACTATGAAAACCTTAATTATGCCGCGGCCATTCGAAAGATTGCGGCACTGGCCGATGTCTGCAATAAATATGTCGAGGCGCATCAGCCCTGGTCCACCATCAAGACGGATGCGGAGGGGACGCGCACCGTTCTGACAGCGGTATTGAACGCGGTGAAAATATTGGCCGTCTATTTGAAACCGGTCTTGCCGCAGTATGCCGAGAAGATCGAGCAGTTCCTCGCGGTGGAGCCATTGACCTTTGCCGACATTGAGGTCGTCCTCGAAAACCATACCATTAATAATTTTGTTCGTTTGATCGAACGCATTGAAAAAGAAAAGGTAGAAGCGATGGTTGAAGAGAGCAAGCAGGAATCAACGGAACCGCAGGCTGAGGTGGTTGAAGAAAAGGTTGAGCTGACAGAGCCTCTGGCGGCTGAGTGTGAGTTTGATGATTTCATGAAAGTGGATCTGCGAATTGCCAAAGTGGCTACCGCCTCTGCAGTTGAGGGAGCCGATAAACTTCTGCAATTGGAATTGGATTTGGGTGGGGTTACAAAAAATGTCTTCGCTGGAATCTCCAAGGCCTATAAGCCCGAAGACCTCGTCGGTCGGTTGGTCCTGTGTGTGGCCAATCTCAAGCCGCGAAAAATGCGTTTTGGCCTCTCCGAAGGCATGGTTTGTGCGGCGGGTCCTGGTGGGGAAGACATCTTTTTGCTGAGCCCGGACTGCGGTGCCAAATCCGGTCAGCGTGTTCATTAACTAAATTATCCTCGCTCCATTTGGGGCAATAACAATGAAAAAGACAATCGAAGAAATTGTACAGCAAGACGGCCGCTACGATGGGCGGGCGCTGAAATTTGTTTTCGAAGGGCTGGCTTCTACGATTGACGAACTTCGCCAGCACGAGGACCCCGAACAACCCCCGCGCCACATTTCTGGACAGGAACTGGCTTGGGGCCTGGCCCGTCTGGCTCAAAAACGGTGGGGCCGTTTGGCGGGGATGGTTCTAGAACGCTGGGGCGTCCGTGACACACGCGATTTTGGCGAGATTGTCTACCTGATGATCGACAGTGGTTGGATGACCTCCCAGGAGACGGATACCGTCGAAGACTTTGATGAAGTATTCAATTTTGGCGAAGTCTTTGAAGCGCAATTCGTCATTGAGATTCGTTAATATTCTTCATCAGGTAAAGCGTTTTTTATGAAAATGCGGGTTAGTCATCCGGTTCTGCGAGATTTTTTTGATCAATTGCGGTTTGCACCGATCCCCCAAAAGAAAAAACAGCTCGCTGCCTCCGAACAACTTTTGATGATCCTTGATGCCGAGCGAGAGTATCCGTTCGATTTCATTGTCTATCGAATCACGGGATACCGCCCTCCGGAAAAGCCGGAACAACATCTCATCTCCGGAAGAGACCTGATGGCCGATTTACGGGTCTGGATTGCTCGACTCAGTGCTGAACTTCAATTGGATGCATCCGAGCAGGATGAAGCTATTTTTACCGTTGAACAACTCGCCGCTCGCTTCTCTGTTTCGACCAAGACGATCCGTCGCTGGCAAAAGCGTGGATTGACGGGGAAGATCTACATTTTTGAAGACGGCCGCAAACGAATGGGTTTCACCCAGTCAACAGTGGATTCATTTGTAAATGATCACGGCGAGTTGGTTCGTCAGGCGGGGCAGTTTACATTGTTGACCGATCCACAGAAAGAGAAGATCGTGTCCTTGGCGGAGGAGTTGACGAGTCAAAGAGACTACAAGACTCAAAATGAGCTGGTTTTGGAGATTGCCCGGCTGGTCCATCGCTCCCGGCAAACCGTGCGTTCAGTTTTAGAGGCGTTGAGCCAGCGACGAATCGATTCACCTGTGATCCCGAAATCTCGTGGCAGGATGTCATCAAAAGATACGGCTCAACTCTATAAGATGAGTCAGCAAAATATTAGCGTCAAGAGATTGATGGAATTGTTTGGTCGCAGTCGAAGTTCAATTTATCGGATTATTAATCAGCAACTTGCCAAAGAATTATTCAATAAGAAAATTGAATTCGTTTCTAATGAAGCTTTCTCGGAGTCTGATTTTGAGGAGCGTATTTTGTCAGTGCCGCTGGAGAAAGTGCTGCCGAAAAAAACGGATCGACCCGCTTTATTGAGCCGTCAGCAGGAAACGGATATGTTCCAGCGATATAATTATTTAAAGTTCATGGCCTGTCAACAGCGGAGTCAGATCAAGCGGGGCCAACCTCGCTCAGACCGACTCAATCATATTGAAGCACTGCTCAAGGAAGCTGAGGCCGTAAAGAAAGCGATTATCGAAGCCAATATGGCCCTGGTGGTCAGCATTGCCAGCAAGCATCTCGCCGCAGGGGGTCAAATGAGTGAGCTGGTCAGTGAAGGCAGCGTTGCGTTAATGGCGGCGGTGGAAAAATTCGATTATGCGCGCGGGTATCGATTCAGCACGTATGCCAGTTGGGCCATCGTCAAGGGCTTCGCTCGGTTGATTCCCAGCGAAGCCAAACGTCCGGATCGTGCGGGCGGGGCGGATTTTGCAAATCTGCCGGTTAATCTGCGGCTTGAGCAACTGCCGGATATCATGGCCGTCGAGCAGGCCCACCAGGACTTGCAGACGATCATCAAAAACAATCTGGATCAACGGGAACAATATATTATTTTGAATCATTATGCTCTGGCTCCTGAAATTATCAAAAAAAAGCCAAAGACACTGAAACAAATCGGCGAGGATCTGGATCTGAGTAAAGAACGCATTCGCCAGATTGAACTGCAAGCCCTGCAGAAACTCAGACAGAGCTTAAGCCCCGAACAGTTTGATTTGCTAACTGGATAATTATTCACCATGAAGCACTTGAAGATAACCAGGAAAAGTAATAGTATAACCCTCATGGCCTTCATGGACTTCATGGTATATTTACTGGAAAGGTATAAGAAATGAAGACAATCGGATTCATCGGCGGCGGGAATATGGCTCAGGCCCTGTTGACAGGGATACTTAAAGCCGGGCTTTACCCTGCAAATCATATCTGGGTTTCGGATATTCGACTTGAGCAGCTTGATGTCCTTAAAGACCTTTACGGGATCCATACGACTGACGACAACAAAGAATTGACAGCACGGGCTGATGTTATCGTCCTCAGTGTCAAACCGCAGGTGATGGGCGATGTCTTGGACGGGGTCGCCGGGACGCTCAAAGACAGTGTGCTGGTGATATCGATTGCCGCCGGGATCACCACCGATTCGATCCGCGCCAAGCTGGGCGATGTTCAAATTGTTCGCGTGATGCCCAATACCCCGGCGCTGGTCGGGGCCGGCGCCAGCGGACTCTATAATGCCGGCGCGTCCGAGGACAACCTGAAAGCGGCGATGGATATCTGCGACTCGGTGGGCACATCGATTGTTGTGGATGATGAATCACTGATCGACACCGTCACCGCCGTCAGCGGGTCGGGGCCGGCCTATTTCTTTTTGTTGATGGAAGCGATGGTCAAGGCAGGCGTGGAATTGGGTCTGACCGCTGAAACTGCGAAAACGCTTGTGCTGCAAACAGCTAAAGGAGCAGCATTACTGGCCGAATCAGCCCAAGAACAGGGCGAAGATCCAGCGGTTTTAAGACAAAAGGTGACCAGTCCTGGTGGAACCACCGAGGCTGCATTAAAGACTTTCTCTAAGGAAGGTTTCGAGGCAATTGTTACAAAAGCCCTAAGGGCTGCCCGAGATCGCGGCCGAGCCTTATCAGGGTAGATAATCGTTGGTTATTGATTATTCGGCGACGATCGCCTCAACGGGGCATTCATCAACTGCCTGCTGGGCCGTTTCTTCCAACTCCGGCGGTACATTATCGACAATGACTTCAGCAATTTCGTCACCCATCTCGAATACATCCGGGCAGGTATCCACGCATAACCCACAGGCGGTGCAGCTATCTTCAATCCGTACTTTCATGATTTTCTCCTCAGCGAACGTTCTTTGAACACCTCAATTATACGCGAACTGGGGATGATTAAAATGATTTTTTCGTTTTTTTCTGGATTTTTTCGTCTCAGCCGCTAAACTGTCTGACCATAGCTTTCAGGACTGACATTACTTGGGGTCGGGTCCCATGCAAGCATTGGGCGTGAATCTGGTCAGGCGGGGAACCGAGCAGCCATAAGCGTTACCGGTGTTGTGCGTGGTCAACCCGGCCGCCTTTTTTTCATTTTCTATTTCCTGTTTTCAATTGATTTTCATTTCCCTGTCATGTAAGGTATTCGGGTCCTTTCGATTGGTAATTTGAAATCTGAAAACTGGAAATTATTCAATGGCTTATACCGTAATAGCACGCAGGTACCGTTCGCAGACCTTCGACGATGTGGTCGGTCAGGACGCGGTTGCGCAGACATTAAAAAATGCCATTGAGATGGGGCGAGTGGCGCATGCCTACCTGTTTTGCGGCACGCGGGGCGTGGGTAAAACCACGATGGCTCGAGTTCTGGCCAAATCAATGAACTGCCTGGAGGCCGACGGGCCAACCGTGACCCCGTGTCTGAAGTGCGACAGTTGCGTATCCGTGAACGCCGGTGAGGACATCGATGTCATTGAGATCGATGGTGCCAGTAATAACGGCGTCGATAACATCCGGCAACTCCGGGAGAATGCGATCTATCGCCCCGCACGGGCACGGTTCAAGATTTATATCATCGATGAGGTTCACATGCTCAGCACGGGGGCGTTTAACGCGTTGCTGAAGATCCTCGAAGAGCCCCCGGAACATGTCAAGTTTATCTTTGCCACCACCGAACCGAATAAAGTACTCGCAACCATTCAGTCCCGCTGCCAGCGGTTCGACTTCCAGAGTATCGGTGCCGAGGTGATCGGTCGCCAGCTTGAGATGATCCTCAAAGATGAGAAGATTAAATATGAGAAGGATTTGATCGTCCACCTTTCACGATTGGCCAACGGTTCCATGCGAGATGCACTAAGTTTGCTGGACCAACTGATCAGTGCGGGGACACAACCGCTGACCTCTGGCCATCTGAACGAATTAGTGGGCACCCCGGACAGGCAAAAGGTCATGAGTTTGCTCTTTTCAATCGCCGGTCATGATGCGGCCGCAACGCTGGATGTGATCGACCAGTTGATCGACCATGGCCAACGTTCCGGACAAATCTGTGACCTGCTGATCCAGACGATGCGTGATATGATGGTTCTTCAGAGCGCCGGTGCCGACAGCAAGGTTCTGTTGCTGACGGATGAGGAAAAACAGCAGTTGCAGCAGATTTCAGAAAGTTTTGATGTGGCGGCGCTGGTCTATAACATTACGGCCCTGGAAAAGTTGCGATGGACCCTGCGAACCAGTGAAACCAGCCGTGCTTTGCTGGAGGCATCGCTAGTGCGGCTGACACTCAGTGAGCATTTCATCGGCCTGGACCGGCTTAGCGCACAGTTGACCGCGGGGCTGAGCACGGGCCTTCCTCTAAAAAAAAAAATAGCAACGGGTCACCCAACCCCCGCTGTGCTTGTGGCTTCACCCGAGTCGGCTTCAACGCAACCGCTGTCTTCGGCTGCCGCAGATATAGCCACGATTCAATCCTCCTGGAAAACAATTGCCGAGCAATGTGCCCAGTCTGACTCGTCGTTGGGCGCTTTTTTGGTACAGGGAAAACCGGTGCGTTTTGATGATTCAACCCTGTTTCTATGCTTCGGCAGCGATGGTTCCGGGCAATTGGCCCAGAATGCATGCCAGCGCAAACTCACTGTGCTGCAGAGTTCCCTGTCGAGGGTTTTATCAAAAAATATTACTGTTCGCATTGAATCAGTGGACAGCCGAAGTACGCTGCCAGAAAAGAAACCGCCGGATGCAGCTTCCGCGACAGAGGCCACTGGCATCAATCGTCAACAACGACAGCAGGCACTCAACGACCCGGCGGTCCAAATGATTCTTAAAGGCCTGGATGCCACACCGGTGGAGATACAGAAGATAGACATTCAGCCCGACGACGACCATGAAGATGGTCTTATTGATCAGGAGGTTCATTAGCCCATGAATCCGGCCTATACAAAAAGCCTAAACGAATTAGTTGAGCAGTTTGGCAAGCTTCCCGGGATTGGTCCCAAGACCGCAGAACGATTGGCATTCTATATTCTCAAAGCTCAAAAACCCGATGCACTCGCTTTGGCTCATGCCATTTCAGATGTCAAAGCCAATATCCATCAGTGCCGTGTTTGTTACAATCTGGCAGAAAGCGATGTCTGTTCGATCTGTTCAGACGTACGCCGTGAACAGGATGTTATCTGCGTGGTCGAGCAGCCCAAGGATGTCGTTGGGCTTGAAAAGACGGGTCTGTGCAAGTGGACCTATCACATATTGAACGGGCATATTGCTCCGCTGGAGGGAATCGAGCCGGACGACCTGACGATTGACGCCTTGATAAAGCGTGTTCGCACCGGATCCATCAAAGAGGTGGTCATGGCAACGAACCCAAACCTCGAAGGAGACGGAACATCACTGTATATTCATTCACTGCTGCAGCCGTTCCCTGTTAAGGTCACCCGTCTGGCCCGAGGCCTTCCTGCCGGCTCGACCCTTGAGTTTGCCAGCGGCAGTATCCTAACCGATGCGGTTCTGAACCGCTCGGAACTTTGATTTTTTAATTCGCTCTATCGAAAACCCGCATTTCAGCTCTCAAAAGAGTTTTATTATTTTGTTTCTCAGCAGGATAATAATTTCATATTAGATATTTTGGTATGTTTTTTGCGAGCGGTTTGGTACAATAACGCGAGATTTTGACAGGTTTATTTTAGTAAAGCTATCAGCGAGTAACCATGAAACTTTCCATGACAGGTCAGATGCGGATGGAGCAAAAGATGAAGCTTGCTCCGCGCATGATTCAGTCCATGGAGGTTTTGCAGCTTCCTTTTCTGGCGTTACAGGAAAAGATCGAGGCGGAACTGAACAGCAACCCCGTCTTGGAGGTTGCCGAGGAGCCGTCAGAAGAAACAGAGGCGCCCCAGGCCGAAACCGCAGATGTTTCAAATGAGCAGGAATTGGTCATTCACGAAGACTCCGACAATGTCGATGATTTTCAGCGCCTCGATAGTATGGGCGATGATTTTTCCGACTATCTCAATGGCGCCGGACCGATGCCCCGTCAATCATCCAATCTGAATGTTTCATCCGGGGATCCTGACAAAAAATTAGAGGCACTTCAAAATACAGCGGCCCAGGAACAGTCTCTCCTCGACTCGCTCAAAGATCAATGGCGGATGATCGATGCCGAACCTTTGGTGAAAGCCGCCGGCGAATTGATCATTGACTATCTGGATGAAAAGGGCTACCTGTCTGTCCGTCTGGAACAGCTTCACAATAAAGATAAACATGAATTTGGGTTGGAGCAGTTACAGGAAGCGCTTGCATTGGTTCAGAAATTAGAGCCCACCGGTGTTGGCGCTCGTGATCTCCGTGAGTGTCTGTTACTCCAGATGCATCAGTTTCCCGAAGACATGTCATTTGAGATTCGCATGGTGCAGCAGTGCTGGGAGCATCTTCTGGAAAATCATCTTCCCAAAATTGCAAAAAAAATGAATTGTTCACTTGAACAGGTTAATCGGGCCATTGAGCGGATGAGTAAACTGGACACCTCTCCCGGCCTGCGGGTGGGTTATCACGAAAATCATCCCGTTACGGCCGATGTCATTGTTGAGCCAGACGATGGTGACGGATACATTGTTTCGCTGGTGGATACCCGGCTGCCGAATTTACGGGTCAATCATTTCTACCAGAAAATGACTCGTAACCGTGATATCGACGATAATACCCGTCAGTTTTTACAAAAAAATATCCATTCGGCCCAGTGGTTTATGGATGCCATTCAGCAGCGAAAACGCACATTGCTGCGAGTGACACGGGCCATTGTCAAATACCAGAAAGCTTTCTTTGATAAGGGAAAGTTGCATTTGCGGCCGCTTCCAATGTCGGTGATCGCTGACGAAGTGGGCATACACCTCGCGACGGTTTCACGGGCCGTTTCAGGAAAATATGTGCAGAGTCCACAAGGGATTTTCCCGCTTCGCGGGTTTTTTAGCGGGGGGATGGAAGATGAGACCGGGACCGAGCATAGCTGGGATTCGGTTAAGGCGAAACTGCAGGAAATCGTTGATAACGAGGATAAATCCAAACCTTTTAGCGATGATGCGCTTCGCAAGCAACTCACCGAAGCCGGCATGGGAACGATTGCCCGTCGAACGGTTGCCAAGTATCGAAAGATACTGAATATCCCGACCGCCCGGTTCCGAAAACGCTATTAAACAGGATCGCTGTGATATGGCAGCGGCCTGGCAACACACTAATTCCACTGTATTATCTCCAGATTTAAAAAACTTGATTTTTATCGACCTGTTTCTAAGATAGGTCGTATACATTTCAGTGTCAGGGGAGCAAAGGGTGTAAAAGCCCTAAGCTGAGAGTTGAGCAGTCGCAACTGCATGACCCTTTGAACCTGATCCGGTTAATTCCGGCGAAGGGAGGCACGGGAAGCAATCGTGCCCCTGTTCATTGATGTTTAATGGCAAGGGCTTTTTTTATAATGAGGTTTAGAACGATGACGCCGCATACATTTTATGAGCTTAAGAATGCTGTCGTTGGAATTGCCGGCCTGGGAGGGTTGGGGTCCAATGTGGCCGTGGCACTGACGCGGCTTAGGATCGGCAAGCTAATCTTGACGGACTTTGATATAATCGAGGAGAGTAATCTGAATCGCCAGAATTATTTTTCCGATCAGGTCGGCCAGCACAAAGTAGAGATGTCGTTGGAAAATCTGCGTCGAATTAATCCTGAAGCCGATTTAGAAGGGCACAAAGTCCGCCTGACACCAGAGAAAATCCCACAGGTGTTCAAGGATTGTCATGTGGTCGCCGAGTGTTTTGACCGTGCGGACCAAAAACAGATGCTGGTTGAAACCGTTCTCTCCAAGATGAAACAAGCCGTTGTGGTCTCCGTGAGTGGCCTGGCAGGGTATGGCCGCAGCAACGAAATACGAACCCGTCGGATTTCGGAACGACTGATACTGGTCGGCGATACGGTTTCGGGAACCGGTCCCGGTGTGCCGCTGACGGCGCCGCGAGTGGGTATTGCGGCCTATCATCAAGCCAACGCAATCACCGAAGTGTTGATCAATGAACTGCACACAAAATTGCTATGAGGTGAAGGATGAATGCTGTCTTAAAAATAAATGGAACTGAGAAAACTTTTGATGACGGCTTGCCCCCAACATTGAGTGCGTTGCTGAGCAAGCTTCAAATTGATGCGGCCACGGTGGTCGCGGAGATCGACGGTGAGATCATCGAACGAAAAAACTTTGCGCAGACTGAACTGAAAGATCAAATGGGTATTGAATTAATCCGCTTCGTTGGCGGAGGGTAGTTCAATGGCTTATTGACGATTGATGATAAGGCAGGCATGAAATCATTAATAATAGCGGGAAGGGAATTTTCCTCACGGCTTTTTGTCGGCACGGGCAAGTTTGCGTCGAGTGCCCTGATGACACAGGCGATTGATGCTTCGGGGACCCAGATGGTAACGGTGGCATTGCGTCGGGTGGATATGGACGATGCTAACGATACTATGCTTGAGGCGATTGATCGAACGAAATATCAGTTGTTGCCAAACACCTCCGGTGCCCGTGATGCCGCAGAGGCGGTTCGTCTGTCCCGTTTAGCACGGGCGGCCAGCGGGATTGAATGGGTGAAACTGGAGGTGACCCCGGATCCTTATTATCTCCTGCCGGATGGGGAAGAGACACTCAAGGCCGCAAAGGAATTGGTTCAGGATGGTTTCGTCGTCCTGCCTTATATTAATGCCGACCCGATCCTGGCCAAAAAGTTGCAGGATGTCGGTTGTGCGACCGTGATGCCGCTGGCCAGTCCCATCGGCTCCAATCAGGGTATGAAGACAAAAGCGTCGATCGAGATCATTATCGAACAGGCGACGGTGCCGGTCGTGGTTGATGCGGGGCTCGGTGCCCCGTCTCATGCCGCCGAGGCGATGGAGATGGGGGCTGATGCGGTCTTGGTGAATACCGCGATTGCTGCCGCCAATGATCCGGTTCAGATGGCAAGAGCCTTTAAGATGGCCACTGAGGCAGGGCGGACGGCTTATGAAACCGGGCTTGCTCCTAAAAGCGCTGCCGCTAATGCTTCCAGTCCGTTGACCGGCTTTCTACGCGAAATTTAAGGGTATAGTGGCGTGAGCCATTTGCGGATAAAAATGCAAACGCAAACAGACATTCAATCGATTCTCTCAGAAAAGCAACTTGATATTAATCGAGAATGCTGGGAGCATGCATTGCACACTGTCACCGCTGATCAGGTCCGGCGGGAGCTATCAAATCCTGCGGGTAAATTTTCTCCGGATCGGCTGGTTACGCTTCTTTCGCCTGCGGCTGAGGCGTTTCTGGAAACGATGGCTCAGCAGGGGCGCGATTTAACGGTTCAGCGATTTGGCAGAACCATCCAATTGTATGCTCCACTCTATGTGTCAAATGTCTGTATCAACAGTTGCCGGTATTGCGGGTATAACAAAACAACCCAGATCAATCGAACCCGGCTGACCATCGAACAGGCCGTTTCCGATGCCGCTGTGATCGCTGGCGAAGGATTCAAACATCTGTTGCTGGTTAGCGGCGAGGACAGGCAATTTATAACAACGGATTATTTATGCGCGTTGGCCGGGACGTTGCGGGAACAATTTTCATCCCTGTCGATCGAGATTTATCCGATGAGCCAGGATGAATACACACAGGTTTTCAATGCGGGCATTGACGGCGTCACGCTCTACCAGGAAACCTACGACCGCAATACTTATGCTGATTATCATGTCGCCGGCCCCAAAGCCGATTATGACAGCCGCCTTGATGCCCCGGATCGGTATGCGTCTGCCGGAATGCGTCGCATCGGGCTGGGGGTACTGCTTGGACTGGCAGATTGGCGAATCGAGACACTGGCAATGGCCGAACACGCGGCGTATTTGATGAAACGATATTGGAGAAGCCAGATATCGTTTTCGTTTCCTCGTATTTGCCCTGCGACCAATGTCCAGTCGGAATGGCCGCATTTGGTTTCAGATCAAAACATGGTGCAAATGATGCTTGCTCTACGACTCTGTTTTTCGGATGCGGGAATTGTGTTATCCACCCGGGAAATGCCTGACTTCCGGGACAACCTCATGAATCTATGCGTGACCCGCCTTAGTGCCGGGTCGAAAACCAATCCCGGGGGATATGCCAGCGAAAAGGGGGCTGCGGAGCAGTTTGAGGTTGCCGATGACCGCAGTCCGCATGAAGTGGCGAAGACGATCTGCTCCCATGGGTATGAGGCGGTTTGGAAAGACTGGGATGCATCTTTTCACTCTCTGAAGGGTGTGAAATCTCTTAACCCAAGTCCTCAATAATACCTACAGTCCTGTGCAGCCTTCTGGCAGAGTGGATTTTCAATTGAGGGGGCAATAATTGGGTTGACCGATCGGGCAGTTATCCATATGATGACTCTGTCAATAAAGTGTAATTATAAGGGATATAATGAAGAAAGTTCACTTTCTTAGGCATCGTTGTAAGGGTTGCGGGATGTGTGTGATGTTTTGCCCGCAAAAAGTCCTCCGCATGGCCGAAGATCTCAACCAACAGGGACTTCCGTATCCGGAAATGATTGATGAGGAAAGATGTACGACATGTGGAATATGTTTCAGGATGTGTCCTGATACGGCGATTGAGGTCAATAAACCAGATACTAAAAAAAAGAAAGAGAGTGAAAAGTAGTTTTCGCTCTTATTTTGGGCGTCAGGCAAAGTGGAAATTAATATCCGCTGGAACTGAGGCAAAGGAATTCGAATAAATATGGGTCAAAGGATACTGCTAAAAGGCAATGAAGTGATGGCGGAAGCTGCGATACAGGCCGGTTGCCGGTTCTTCGCGGGCTATCCCATCACACCACAGAACGAAATCCCCGAATATATGTCCAAGCGGATGCCGCAGGTTGGCGGTACTTTCATTCAGGCCGAAAGCGAGATCGCCGCGATCAATATGGTCTTCGGTGCCTCTGCTGTGGGGGCTCGCTGTATGACCAGTTCCTCTTCACCGGGAATCTCACTTAAACAGGAGGGCATCAGTTATATCGCCGCTGCAGAACTCCCCTGTTTGATTGCCAATGTCCAGCGGGGCGGTCCGGGTCTGGGCAATATCCGCGCTTCACAGGCCGACTATTTTCAGTCTATCAAGGGTGGCGGCCACGGTGATTACCACTTGATCGTATTGGCGCCGGCTTCAACCCAGGAACTTTATCACCTCACGATGAACGCTTTTGACTGGGCAGACTATTACCGCAACCCGGTGATGATGCTCAGCGACGGCATCGTTGGCCAGATGGCTGAGCCGGTGGAGATTTTGCCATACGAACCCATTTGTGATTTGCCGGAAAAGGACTATATCCTCGATGGCTGCAAAGGACGCGATCCGCGTGTTGTCAAGACGCTCTATCTGCGACCGACGGAAGCCTTGGTAACGCACAATGAGCACTTGCAGGAAAAATATAAGCGTATCGAGCGTGAACTTTCGCTGTGTGAGGAATACCTGACAGAAGATGCCGATGTTGTGATCGCAGCTTATGGCATCACGAGCCGTATCGCGAAAGGGGCTGTTCGTATGGCTCGTGAAAAAGGCATTGCGGTCGGCTTGATTCGTCCGATCACGCTGTGGCCGTTCCCGAAAGCCAGCTTTAAGAGGATTGCCTCTGATGTAAGCCAAATGCTGGTGGTGGAAATGAGTCACGGGCAATTTGTAGAAGATGTCAAATTGACGATCGAAGACGCCTGCCCGGTCGAGTTTCTTGGCAAGGGCGGGGGTTGGTATCCGACCGAAGAAATTATCCTTGAAAAGATCGAGTCGATGATCGCATCGCCGCTGGCGACAGCAAAGGGGAAATCATAATATGCAGGTACTCAAACGAACAGATGTTCAGACGGATGCCGTGACGCATTACTGTCCCGGTTGCGGCCATGGCATTACCCATCGGCTGATCGGCGAGGTGATCAATGAATTGGGTATCCGCGAGAAGACGATCGGAACTGCTCCGGTGGGCTGTGCGGTTCTGTTATACGACTATTTTAATTTTGATATTATCGAATGTGCGCATGGCCGTCCACCTGCCGTCGCAACGGGTATCAAGCGTATTCAGCCGGACAAAATTGTCTTTACCTATCAGGGAGACGGCGATCTGGCGGCGATCGGGATGGGCGAAACCATCCATGCGGCTAATCGTGGTGAAAACATCACTGTGATCTTCGTCAATAACGCCATCTACGGAATGACCGGTGGTCAGATGGCTCCGACCACATTAATCGGGATGCGGACCACCACCTCACAAGACGGCCGCGGCGCGAGTGCAGAGGGTCCTCCGATGAAAATCTGCGAACTGCTGAG
>CALKKA010000089.1 GCA_937995495.1 uncultured Phycisphaerae bacterium | reverse complement strand
GGCGTTTGAGTTGGTGAAAGAATTTGATGGCCCCGCGGCGGTGGTTGTTAAGCATATGAATCCATGCGGCTGTGCGATGGACGATGATATTTGCAAGGCTTATGAGAAGGCCTATCTGGGGGATGTCGTCAGTGCTTTTGGGGGGATTATCGCCCTGAACCGCCCCGTCGACAACGCACTGGCAACCGTGATCATGGAGTCGTATGCCCGCTTCGGTAAGGCTCAGGGAGCGGCAGGATTTTTTGCTGAGGTGATTATTGCCCCGGCCTATGATGCGGATGCTGTGGAAACGATTCGCACGCTCAAGGGGTGGGGCCAGCGGGTGCGGCTGCTGGAAGCGGGCCCGATTGATCGAGCCAAAATGGATACGGCTGAATACGATGTTCGCTGCATTGTCGGTGGAATGCTTTTGCAGCAGCGCGACCTGGTCGCATGGGAACCGGACCAATTGACCGTCCCGACCCACCTGAAGCCAACGGATGAACAGTTGGAAGACTTGAAACTGGCCTGGATTACTGCCAAACATGTCAAGAGCAACACGATTACGCTGGTCAACGGTAAAAAACTCGTCGGTGTTGGCGCTGGACAGATGAACCGTGTCGAGTCGGGCCTGATTTCGTTTAAAATGGCCGGGGATATGGCCAAGGGGGCTGCGATGGGCTCGGACGCTTTCTTCCCGTTCCCGGACAATGTCGAAAATGCTGCCAAAGCGGGTGTGGCCTGTATCATTCAACCCGGCGGTTCCAAAAAGGACGATGACGTCGTTGCCAAAGCCGATGAACTCGGCATGGTGATGGTCTTTACCGGCAAGCGTCATTTCAAGCACTAATTCGAAGCTTCGATGCCAATCGATACGATGCGTATATAAGATTAAGAAGCCCGGCATCTAGACTGGGCTTGTTAACTTTATAAACCAACGGATACGTTTACAATGCTCCGATACCGAGACAAACTGATGATTACCCTGCTGATCGCGGGCTGCCTGCTGATTGTTTTTTGGCGGCTTTCTATTGTTGACGCCGAAAAGAAGGCCTTGTTGCCTGAACGACATTATCAGTTCATGGTTGAGATGGAGCTCGAAGGGCATAACAAAAATGTTTCAGTTCGAATGACGCTGCCCCTGGAAACCGGTGGCCAGAGTGTTCGGGATGAAGGTGTGAAATCTTCCAATTTCCCCTTTTCCATTGAAAAGGAGCGAGGCGCTCGTTTTGGGGTCTGGGAGGGGTCGCAGGTTACCGGTGAGCAGAATCTGGTTTATTCCTGCACCGTCCAAACGAATCACGAGCAATATGAGCTGGCGCCCTCATTAACCATCCCGGAGAGTTATCCGGCTCAGGCACAGCCTTATCTTTTGTCAACGGATACGATCCAGTCGGACGCTGAAGAGGTGGCGGAACTGTTTGAAACGATTGTTCCCCCAGACCAACGAGAGAATATGACCGCGATCATTACGCAGGCCTACGACTATTGTCATGCATCCATTGAATCGGTCAAGATAACCGGAACGACGGATGCCTTGACCTGTTTACGGCTGGGAGAAGCGTCCTGCGGAGGCAAATCACGCCTGTTTGCTGCTCTCCTGCGTCATGCCGGGATTCCGGCGCGTTTGGTTGGAGGGTTGATTTTGAAGGAGAAGACATGGACATCGTCTCATCTTTGGGTGGATGTCTGGATTGCAGGGCGATGGATCCCGTTCTGCACACTCAATGATTACTTTGCTGAAAAGCCGATGAGGTACCTTGTCCTGTATTATGGTGAACTGCCGCTGCTGAAACGGACTCGAGACATCAACTTTCGTTACAAATTTTCGGCGAAACCCATCCTGGCTGCTCCCGGAGAGATAGAGGGCTTGAAGGGCTTGTTGAATCTCTGGGGACTCTTCGAAGATGTCAACATTCCCATCGAGTTTTTAAGGATTATATTGTTGTTCCCGATTGCGGCGGTGGTTGTAACATTTTCTCGTAACATCCTGGGTGTCCTGACATTCGGTGTTTTTGCGCCCGCCCTGTTAGCCGTGGCCTTTCAGGGAACAGGATTACTGTGGGGGGTGACCCTGTTTGCCTTTATCATTGCATTAGGGACTGTGATCCGGCTCTTGCTCGAACAGTTTGAACTGCTGCAAACCCCGCGACTGGGTATCCTGCTGACCGTAACATCTTTGACGATGCTGGCCATTTCAATTCTAAGTGCGGCCAAAGGCTCTTCGCTGTCCAGCCGTGTCAGCTTGTTTCCGCTCGTTATCATTTCGATGATCATTGAGCGCTTCTCTGTGATGACAGAGGAAGAAGGGCTTGGGTCCGCGATCAAAGTTTGCATTATGACACTCCTGGTATCGTGTTTGGCGTACGGCGTGATTGACTCAGAAATTCTTGGCTCCATTGTCTTGGCGTTTCCGGAGACCCAGCTGTTGGTTCTGGCGACGTTTTTTATTATTGGCCGCTGGCCAGGGTTGCGTTTGTTAGAGTATGTTCGTTTTAGGGAGTTTGTTGCAGAACACCATGATCGCTCAAATCGTTAACAGCATACGAAATCTGAACAGCAATGTGCTGGGCATTAATGCACGCAATTTAGCTTGTGTGTATCCGCTGAACCCTCGCCGGAATTTCCCGCAGGCAGACCATAAGCTTTTGTGTAAAAAGCTATTGGAAGAGCATCAGGTCGCGCATCCGAAAACACTGGCCGTTTACAATCAATACCGCGATCTTATGAGCTTAGATGCAGACATCAAAAATCTCAGCGGCTTTGCTGTGAAGCCCGAAAGCGGCTACGGTGGCCGTGGAATTTTAATCATAACGCGTGGTGACGATGGGGCATTGCGGGCTGGCGGAAAAGTCATTGGTATTGATGAACTTCGGGCCCATATCTACCGGATCCTGACAGGGTGTTTCTCGCTTGAAAAGGTATCCGACTCTGCATTCATTGAGCAATTAATTATTTCCGACGACACTTTCGAGGACATCTTGTTTGGCGGGCTTCCGGATATCCGTATCATCCTGCATCAAGGGAGTCCCATGATGGCGATGGCGCGGATCCCGACGGCTGAGTCGGGCGGTCTTGCAAATTTGCATCAGGGTGCTTTGGGCCTGGGAATCAATTTGCAAACAGGAATAACGACCTGTGCGGTGTATAGAAATCGAGTCGTCACCCATACGCCCGACACAAACACGCCGTTGGCTGGATTTCAAATTTTGTACTGGGAGAAGATTCTTGATATGGCAACTCGAAGTTCGCACATTTTTGGTCTTGGCTATCTGGGTGTCGACATTGTGATCGACCGGTTTCAGGGTCCGATGGTCATCGAGGTCAACGCGCGGCCGGGACTGAGCATTCAACTGGCCAACGCTAAAGGGCTCAAGGTCTTGATGAATGAGGTCTCCAACACATGATTCACAAAAATAATGACATTTTGTTTACGCTGTTTATGCTGGCCATTATTTTGACGACCGGGATATTTCTTGGCAGCAGGGTTTTGTTAGAGGTCAATGACCCTCCGGAGTTGATCGATGGCAGCTATGACGCCGTGGCGGTGTCCAATGACACTCTTAAGGACACCCGAGACGGTGGCCTTGCCCCAGGCGACGTTGATGTTTCCGAACCCATCTTGCTGGAAGCTGCCCGATTGAGAGAAGACGGATATCTGGATGCTTCCCTGTCAATGGTCGAACGCGTTTATCGAAAAAACCCCACTGACCAGAAGGCGCTGGACGAACTGGTGTCCGTGTATATCGCGATGGAGCAGTTTGAAAAAGCTGAACAGATGCTTTTGCATTTGTTGGAGCTGGCCCCGGAGAAAGCACGCTTTTATTATAACATGGGCGTTGTCAAGTCGATGCAGGGTGAATCTGCTGAGGCTGTCGCAGCCTACAGAAAAGCAGTCGAACTAAATCCCATCTATACGCGCGCACATTACAACCTGGGGGTGATCCATCTGAAAATGGACTCACTGGAAGAAGCCGAAGGGCATTTTCGTGCCATTATCCAAAACGATCAATCGGCAGATTCTGCGAAGGCGTATTTTCAACTTGGCTATATTCTGTCCAGGCAGAAAGACCGGACTGCCGGGGCGATCGAATTCTACACAAAGGCGATTACCTTGAAGCCGGATTACTATCAGGCCCGGAATAACCTTGCTCTCCAATTGGAGAAAATAGATGAAAAGGAAAAAGCCATTGTCGAACTGAAAAAGGCCATCTCACTGAATCCGTCTTTAGTTAGCGCATTATTGAACCTGGGCCGGCTTTATTCAGAATCCGGGCAATTGGAAGAGTCGGCAGATTCCTATCGTCTGGCCACTCAAGCCAAACCGTCTCTCGCAAAAGCCTTTTTCTCCCTGGGGGCCGTTGAGGAAGAGCGGTCCCGGTATCAAGAAGCGATCGAAGCCTATGAATCGGTCCTTGCCCTTGAGCCCGACCACCTCAGTGCGATTATGCGATTGGGGGTCCTGTATGGACAGGCCAACGAATCAGAAAAAACCGAAACATATCTCAAGCGTGCCCTGTCGATTGACCCGAAATACGCAAGTGCCTGGGATGGTTTGGGGACTCTTTATGCCGGTCAAAATCGCAACGAGCTAGCATTAGAGCATTTTAATAAAGCCATCGAGCTGGATCCGGAAAATCTTTCGGCACAGTTCAGCAAGGGCATTGTTCTTGAAAGCCTGAAGAGAGATAAG
>CALKKA010000088.1 GCA_937995495.1 uncultured Phycisphaerae bacterium | reverse complement strand
AACGGTTGACGCGGTTGTTTTCACCGGCGGGATCGGTGAGAATAATCCCGATCTGAGGGCGCAGGCCTGCGCCGAACAGGTACAGATCGGCATTGAGATCGATGCGGATAAAAATGCCGATGCTTCCGCAAAAGAAAGACTCATCAGCACAAAAGACAGCCGTGTTCAGGTTTTTGTGATTGCGACCGACGAAGAGGCGGCCATTGCCAACGATACTTATGAACTGACGAAGTAGAGCCCCCAAGACATTTGACGAATAAAATTAGTGATAGTTCAAGGTAGATTTGGTAAGTTTGCAGGTGATGAGGCGATAAAATGCCTTGAGGACCTTTTCTTGGAGAACTTATATGGACAATATTACTGTCTTACCGGGTGACACCATTGGATACAATTTCATTCCCCCCGAATATCTTCCCAAGGACCGCGACGAATACTATCTGCGAAATGAGCAGTCGAGCAAACCGGACGATACATGGCGACAGTTAACCGCTCATGAGGTTGAAGCGTTGGTCAAAAACGGAAACTCCTCGGACAACTGGAAAAATCTGCTTGTCGCGGACCCATTTGATCCGGGGCAGATCAAGGACTCGGAGTTTTTTGGTAGTGTGCGTATTGGGCGAGTCCAGAATACAGCTTTGGAATACCATGATCTAAAATTGCCGGTCGGTATCACCAACAGCCGCATTATTTCCTGTGATATCGGCCATGATGCGGTAATCCATCATGTTCGCTATCTGGCCCATTATATTGTCGGGGATCGCTGTATCCTGACGGACATCGATGAGATGCATACGACCCACTACGCAAAATTCGGCAATGGGATTCTCAAAGACGGTGAAGATGAGGAAATACGAATCTGGCTGGATATTATGAACGAGACGGGCAGCCGACAGGTTCTGCCGTTTGACGGGATCATTCCCGCCGACGCCTATTTGTGGGCCAAATATCGAGATGATGAAGCGCTGCAGCATCGGCTCAAAGAGATCACTCAAAACAATAGTGACAGCCGACACGGTTTTTACGGCACGATCGGGGATCAATGTGTCATTAAAAGCTGCCGCATTATTAAAGATGTCAAAGTCGGATCGTGTGCCTATATTAAAGGTGCCAATAAACTAAAAAATCTAACGATCAACTCTGACAGCGAAGAGCCAACACAAATTGGTGAAGGCGTCGAACTTGTCAACGGGATCATCGGTTACGGCTGCCATCTTTTCTACGGGTGCAAAGCCGTTCGATTCATTTTGGCCAACAATTCCAACCTCAAATACGGTGCCCGTCTGATCAATTCCTTTCTTGGTGATAACTCTACCATTTCATGCTGTGAAGTGTTGAACAACCTGATCTTTCCAGCTCATGAACAGCACCACAACAATTCGTTCCTGATCGCTTCGGTGGTGATGGGACAAAGCAATCTGGCCGCCGGTGTAACCGTTGGGTCCAACCACAACAGCCGGGCCAATGACAATGAGATTCAGGCGGGTCGAGGATTCTGGCCGGGACTGTGCACCAGCGTTAAGCATTCCTGCCGTTTTGCTTCGTTTGTGTTGCTGGCCAAGGCCGATTATCCTGCGGAGCTTGATATTCCGCTGCCCTTTGCCCTACTGAACAACAATGTCTTAAAAGATGAACTGGAGGTGCTGCCCGGATTCTGGTGGCTGTACAACATGTACGCCCTGGCGCGCAATACATGGAAATTCCAAAATCGAGACAAACGCAAAAGGAAAATCCAAAAGATCGAGTTTGATTCCCTTGCCCCGGATACGGCCGAGGAGATGCTGCAGGCAAGGCGATTGCTGGAGGTCTGGACAGCCAAAGCTGCTTCTCGAAAAAGGGGTGATGAAAATGCGAATGAGAATCAAATGGCAGCCCTCGGCCGGGAACTTTTGTCGAATCCAGACAACCTCAATGAACTGGAAGTGCTCGGCGAAAAAATGGAAAAATCAAAACGCAAGGTTCTAATCGTCAAACCCTTTGCGGGCTATCAGGCATACGAGGAAATGTTGTATTACTACGCGGTCAAAAATCTAATGGACGCGATGAGCTCGATGGGCGGTTCTTTTTCCGATATGTCCAACACACTCAAGGCCGACTGTTGTCATGAGTGGGTCAATCTGGGCGGTCAGCTTGTTCGGGCCAAAGATGTCGAATCTCTCCGAAAGGACATCGGCGAAGGGACACTTCAAACATGGGATGATATTCATGCCCGTTATGATGAACTTTGGGGGGCGTACCCACTCGAAAAACAAAAACACGCCTATCGAACTCTGTGTCTGCTGCTTGAAACGGACGAGTTGACCCAAGAGCAATGGTTTTCAGCCTTGGACAAGACCATGGCGATTCAGGAATACATTCGTGACCAGGTCTATGTCAGCCGGAAAAAGGACCATGATAATCCTTTCAGGAAGGCAACCTATCGAAATACTGCGGAAATGGTCGCCGCGATTGGAACGGTTGAAGATAACAGCTTTGTCAAACTGGTTCGAGACGAGACGAAAAAATTTAAGGCGGCCGTCGAAGAGATGAAAAAGAAAAACTAACCTACTGGAAAGGGCAGAAAAATGAATTTAACGGATAAGAAATACGC
>CALKKA010000087.1 GCA_937995495.1 uncultured Phycisphaerae bacterium | reverse complement strand
CACAATCGCACACTGCAGATTATAACGGGCATAAGGTTCACTACCAAACTGCAGGCAGCGGCAGCAAGACAGTTGTATTCATTCACGGCTGGTCTTGCGACACCGAATTCTGGAAGTATCAGACCCCCGCTTTTGTCGATGATTACCGTGTTATTCTCATCGACCTTCCCGGCCATGGAAAAAGCGATGCACCCGAGATGGATTATACGATGGAGGCGTTTGCGGACACGGTCAAAGCCGTACTGGATGACAGCAATACCGCGAAAGCCGTCGTTGTTGGACACAGCATGGGGTTCGCTGTCGCATGGCAGTTTGCGGTCAACTACCTGGCCCATACCGCGGGTCTCTGCAGTGTGGATGGGGTCTTCTTTCGGATTCCAGCCGATCCTGTCGAATTGGCGACATTGAAACAGAATATAGCGATGATAAAAGGGGGCCTGAAAATGCCGGACCGCCAGGCGTTTTTAACGGCGTTTCTTGAAAGCATGTATACCGAAAAAACAACGCCGCAGATAAGAGAGTTCATTATGAAGAAAATGTCTGCCACTCCCAAACATGTTGGCAACAGTGCCATGGAAGATCTTCTTGATCTCGACAACTGGCGCGATCTGCCGGTACTGGACATCCCGACACTGGCGGTGTATGTCAAGGGGCCCGACTACAAAGACCAGGACCGGGCATTCATACATGAGAAGTTTACGAAGCTGGACTACCATGAAATTGAAGACTACAGTCACTTTTTCATGCTGGAAAACCCGGACTATTTCAACGAAACACTGAAAGCTTTTTTAGAGGCGAATTTAGAATCAGCAATTTAATGGCTTTCACGGTTCAAATAGCTTCAATGCCGAAAGACGAAAAACAACAACACTGCCAGCTCTGCGGCCGTCAAAAGCGGCTGACGTTTCATCATTTCATCCCGCGGTTCTGCCACTCCAACAAATGGTTTAAAAAGCGGCTCACCCGCGACCAAATGCAGCAGGGCCTCGAGCTGTGTAAAGACTGCCACAAATTCCTGCATGAGCAATTCACCGAAAAACAGCTTGGCCGCGAATTGACCACCCGCCAGGAGATGCTCAAAAATGAAACCGTTGCCAAGTTCATTCACTGGGTACGAAAGAAGAAATAAGACTGTATATTCTCGGTTAAATCCGATATAGTTTTTCTTATGTCCAATCGTGACGCCGCATACAAGGTCGTTCGTCAGTTGCACAAAGAGGGGTACACGGCCCTCTTTGCGGGCGGGTGTGTGCGCGACCGCCTGCTGAACCGCCCGGCGAAAGATTATGATGTCGTGACCGATGCTGTGCCCGAGCAGGTGACGAAGTGCTTTCGGCGGACCCTGCAGATCGGCGCCCAGTTTGGCGTGGTCATGGTGCTGACCGGAGGCCAGCAGGTCGAGGTTGCCACCTTCCGCACCGAGGGCGGCTATCAGGACGGCCGCCATCCTGACTATGTTGAATTTGGCTCGGCCACCGAAGATGCATCCCGGCGGGACTTTACCGTCAACGGGATGTTCTATGATCCCATCACCAAAGAAGTGCTGGACTTTGTCAACGGCCAGCAGGATTTGAAAAAAAAAGTCCTGCGTACCATTGGCGATCCCGATGAGCGTTTTGCCGAAGATTATTTGCGAATGCTGCGGGCGGTTCGATTTGCGGTGAAGCTGCAATTTAGCATCGACCCGGCTACATGGTCGGCCATTCAAAAGCATGCCTCGAAGATCACCGGTGTCAGCGCCGAACGCATCGCCGCGGAACTGGAACAGATCCTGTCGCACCCCAACCGTGCTGAGGGTGTACAGCTATTGACCGATTCGGGCCTGGCCGTAGCGATCTTTGATATCTATAGGGGCGATTCGGCCATCTTTGGGAAGAGGGTTCTAAAGCAGTTGCCTAAGGCAGTTGATTTCCCCCTGTCTATGGCGGCATTCTGGGCAGGCTTTGAAACAAAAACCGCTTTGGATCAGTGCAAGAAACTCAAACTCAGCAACGATCATTTGAAGCATATTCGATTTCTGCTGCAAAAGCGGGATGTCCTGTTGGATGCGGAGATGCCGATCTCAAAACTCAAACTGCTGATGCATGAGCCGTACTTTTGGGATCTGCTGTCGCTGCAAAAAACCATTCAGGAAGCCAAAGGCGAATCGGATCAACCGCTTAAGCAAATTCGAAAACGGGCGATGGACATTGACGAAAAAGATGTTCGCCCGGCACCGCTGCTGAACGGACACGAACTAATGTCTCTGGGTGCTACACCGGGACCGATGGTGGGGCAGCTTTCACAGGAAATGTATATCGCCCAACTGGAAGGCCTTCTCAAAACCAAAGCGCAGGCCGAAGCGTGGTGCTTGAACTGGCTTGGCCGCCATAAGTCCTCATGACCTCATGCCAGGTCGCGGAGATTTTTCCTCGCCAGCAGGCGGATAACCGTGAAGGCAATGGAAAAAAACAGAACGCTTGTGATGAGCCGTTCGCCCGGGCCTCCGATGGCCGCACCCAGCGC
>CALKKA010000086.1 GCA_937995495.1 uncultured Phycisphaerae bacterium | reverse complement strand
TGTTCTACAAAAATGTATAATTAGACAAATTGAGGACAAAAATGTACGGTTCTTTGTTTCATAAATACAGTCTGGAGTCTTAAAAATGGCTAAAAAACTGGCAAAAGAAGTGGAAATACTTGCCGATGTGGCAAAGGCGTTTGCGGAGTCACTCAATTTGGAGGCGACGCTTGAATCGATTTTGCACGCTTTGGAAACCCATGTCAAACTCGAACGCGGCGCGATTGCACTGCTCGATTCAGAAAGCGAAACCATTTCGATTAAAGTTGCCCACGGCCTCAGTGATGCTTCCAAGAAGCAGGTCACTTATAAGGTCGGGGAGGGGATTACAGGCCTTGTTGTCCAAACCGGCAAAGAAGTCGTGGTTCCCGATATCAGCAAGGACCCTCGCTTTCTTGCCAAAACAGGTGAGCGGACCCGTGCAAAAGGGCAGAAGACGGCCTTTGTTTGTGTGCCGATTAAGCTGGAGACCAAGACCATTGGGGCGATCAGCGTTGACCGAAAAGTGCGTCCCTCTGACGACTTTGATGCCTATGTTCGTCTCTTGGAAGTGCTGGCAACAATGGTGGCCCAGGCCGTTAAGCTGAATAAGATGGTCGAATCGGATCGCAGAGAACTGCGAACCGAAAATGAAAGATTGTTGCGCGAACTAAAGACCAAGTTCAATATTCACAATATGATAGGGACCAGCAGCGCCATGCTGGAAGTGTATCGGCTTATTGAACAGGTATCCAACAGTAACGCAACGGTTTTGATTCGCGGTGAAAGCGGCACCGGTAAGGATCTGATTGCTCATGCGGTGCATTACAATAGCTTGCGGGCCAAAAAACCCTTTATTAAGATAAACTGTACAGCGCTGCCCGAAACCCTCCTGGAAAGCGAATTGTTCGGTCATGAAAAGGGGGCTTTTACCGGCGCAATTGATCGAAAGCTGGGGCGTTTTGAGATGGCAAATGGGGGCACGATCTTTTTGGACGAGATCGGCGATTTTTCTCTGAATCTTCAGGTGAAACTCCTGCGTGTTATCCAGTTCAAGGAATTTGAACGAGTGGGTGGTTTTGAGACCATCAAATCCAATGTGCGCATTATTGTCGCGACCAACAAAAATCTTGAAGAAGAGATCAAGAACGGTCTGTTTCGAGAAGATTTATATTATCGCATCAATGTCTTCCCGATCTTTATGCCCCCGCTGCGTGACCGCAAAAATGATGTAATGCTGCTGGCAGACTTCTTTCTTGAAAAATACGCCAAAGAGAACCGTAAGGATATTAAGCGTATTTCAACGCCGGCCATCGAAATGCTGACGAGCTATCATTGGCCGGGCAATGTCCGGGAACTTGAGAATTGTATTGAACGGTCTGTTTTATTGTGCGACGAAGACGTGATTCGCTCCGATCATTTGCCGCCTTCCCTTCAGATGGTCGAAAAAAATAAGATGTCAAACGCTTTATCGCTGCCCGAAAAAGTCGAATACCTTGAGCGTGAAATGATTGTCGACGCGCTTAAGAACACGCATGGCTGCCAGCGTCATGCTGCCAAAGAACTGGGGCTTACCGAACGGATGCTGGGGTACAAAATCAAGAAATATGGTATCTTGAAGAAGTAAGAAAGATACAAAATTGTATTTAATTAGTCGTTGAATACAAAAACGTAGTCTTTTTTGTTCGTGTTTATGCATTCAAGCTAATGCGATAAGTCATTTTTTAAAAAGATCTTACGTTTCCATCCGCCGATTTTTATAAAACTGGCACACCCATTGCTTTCTCTAAACCCGCGTAAGCTTTTTGTCAAACACAGGCCTGTTATGATAAAAGCATTAAATTGGCGTTAAGTAAACTAAAGCAATGAAACAAGGAAATGATTGGAGATGAACATGAGAATCGCAGCAGTTAGTTTAGTGTGTGTGATGTGTCTTGTCAGTACTGGTTTTGCCGAAGGCGAAGAAGCCGTCACAGATGAGGCCGCCGGGTTTGGCGTGGACGTGACCATCGATTTTTACAGCAAGTATGTATGGCGGGGTCAGAACCTGGTGGATGACTGGGTCCTGCAACCCGGTGTCAGCAGCACCTTTGGCAACTTCACACTGGGTGTCTGGGGCAATGTGGACATGACCAATGAGAACGACGAAGAGTGGAATTTTACTGAAGTTGACTACTATGCTGATTATAGCGCGGACCTGACAGACGGCATCGGTTATTCTCTGGGTTATATCTACTATCAATTCCCGCAGGCCAGCGGTGACACCTATGAATTTTATGGTGGATTGAACTTCGATACGTTCTTGAGCCCTTCAGTGACATGGTACTATGATGCCGATGAAGTGGAAGGTTCATACGTTTCATTTGCAATCGGTCACAGTATTGAGTTGCCGGAAAACATACCCTTTGGCATTGATCTTGGCCTGAACATCGGTTGGGCTGACTCAGATTACAACGCGGCTTACTGGGATGTCGATGATGACGGTTTCAATGACATGACACTGTCCGTTGGTTTTCCGATGGAAATTGGCGGTTGGTCAGTTACACCCAGTGTGAACTATGTGAGTCTGATTGATTCTGATATCAGCGATGCGGCAAGCGATGATGATATAGTCTATGCAGGGATCAGCCTCGGAACCAGTTTTTAATGTGAGAGCAAGTTTAAAGAAGAACCCAAAATTTCAATATAATTTTGAGAGGACAGAACAATGTATTCCCGTTTAAGAAAATTTAATGTTGGAAAAATTGCCGTTCTATTATTGTTGTTTGTTGTGATGGGATCGTCAGTGATGGCTGAAGAAGCTGCGGTCGATCCTCTTACGGCAGCAATCGATGCGGCAAAGGAAGAAATGCAGACGAATATTAACATTGTCTGGACCTGTGTTGCGGCTTTCCTGGTTTTCTTTATGCAGGCAGGCTTTGCAATGGTCGAGGCCGGCTTTACCCGGGCCAAGAATGCCGTCAATATTTTGATGAAGAATCTGATGGACTTTTCGATCGGGACCCTGGCTTTCTTTTTCATCGGCTTTAGCCTGATGTTTGGAGCCAGTAAGGGATTCTTTGGCTGGGACGGATTTGGCTTGAGCGGTGTCGAAGGCGACGGGTCTCACTGGAACTGGACGTTCTTAATTTTTCAGACCGTTTTTGCCGGGACGGCGGCAACGATCGTCTCAGGTGCGATGGCCGGACGGACACAGTTCAAAGCTTATATCTGTTACAGCGTATTTATTTGTGCATTCATTTACCCGATTTTTGGTTCATGGGCGTGGGGCAGTCTGCTCAATGGTGACGGATGGCTTGAAAACATGGGCTTCTGTGACTTCGCTGGGTCGACGGTTGTACACTCGGTGGGGGGCTGGCTGGCTCTGGCGGGTGCGATTATTCTTGGGCCGCGTCTGGGCAAATATGGTCCCGACGGTAAAGCCAAAGCGATCCCGGGCCATAACATTACGCTGGCCGCATTGGGCGTCTTCATCCTCTGGTTCGGGTGGTTCGGTTTTAACCCCGGTTCTACAACCGTTGGGGATGGCGAGATCGGTCGCGTTGCAGTGACCACAAACCTCGCGGCTGCTGCGGGTGCGATCGTTGCGATGATCGTTTCCTGGGTCATCGGAAAGAAACCGGATGCTTCAATGTCTTTAAATGGAGCGTTGGCAGGCCTGGTAGGCATTACGGCCGGCTGTTATACGGTAACTCCTATGGGTGCGGTCGTAATTGGTGCCATTGCAGGTGCTTTAGTTTACTTCAGCGTCATCTTTATCGACAGCGTTTTGAAAATCGATGACCCGGTCGGTGCAGTTTCTGTGCACGGTGTCTGCGGTGCTTTCGGTACGTTAGCCTGCGGCCTCTTCAATGCGGAAGCCGTTCTTGGGATTGGTGATGCAAACGGCGGTCTCTTCTATGGTGGCGGTTTTGCTCAACTGGGAACGCAATTGGCCGGTATCGGTGCCGCCTTTGCCTGGGCGTTCGGCCTCGGTCTTGTGATGTTTACCATCATTAAAGTGACCGTCGG
>CALKKA010000085.1 GCA_937995495.1 uncultured Phycisphaerae bacterium | reverse complement strand
GCTTATGATTTTGCAGATCATCGAGAAGTTTCTGCATTGATGGTCTTGCCATCGACTTCCCAGTGAATTTATCCTTGTACCACCTTACTTTTCCTGGCTGATGGACATCAATCCACCGGCCCAGTTCATCCACCTGACTAGAGGGATGACTACCCCCACTCTATCAAGCCGATTCCCTACTCCCCCAAACACTTCTCCAGCATCTTCCTGGGAAATATGATAAACGATCCTCAATTTGACCTGTGCCAGAAGGCCGGAATAGTGTGGAAAAAGCCGTTTCATCCGAAAAGCAGGACTGTAATATCAGATACCTCAAGATGTTTTGCTTGATTTCTTTGACTCTGTTGAATAAATTCAATATACAATGCCGTGAGCATAGAGCCGATTTTCATGGAGCGGAATTTTAGCATGTACAAACATATTCTTGTTACACTGGACGGGTCACACCCTTCTCAATTTGCAGGCCAGGCGGCACTCGCTTTTGCCGAGGCCATTGGCTGTCGCATTACGGCATGCCATGTTTACGGTGCAGAGTACCATCGTCGTCGTTTCACCGATATGGAGCCCGGATTGCCCTCCCGATACCAGAGTGGACAATCTCTGGCTCACTTGAGATCCACACACGACACACTCATTCATGAAGGATTTCATTCCCTTTCATCTGGCTATCTGGAAACTTTCATTGCCTCATGCATTGCTAAGGATATCAAGGTTGAATCAGCTACGGCCGAAGGACGCAGCTATGTCGGCATTCTGCAACTGGCTGCCTCATTGGGGTGCGACCTGATTGCTATTGGCGCCAACGGGCTTGGAGCAACCGGAAACGGTCTTCTGGGCGGGACCACAACCCGTATTCTCAACAGTGCGCCGTGTGATGTATTGATCGCCCGCCGTCCAATTGGACCCGGTTCGATCTTGACCGGGGTGGACGGAAGCGAAGCGGCATTACAGGCGGTTGATAACGCTGTTGGTTTAGGACGGAGGATGAACCGTCCTGTTCAGATGGCGGCGGTGTACGACCCTGATTTCCATTCACATGTCTTCGGGGTGATGGCACAATCCCTGTCATCAGCGACCCAGACGCAGATCGGTCTGGACGGACAGGAACAACTCCACGATGAGATTATTAACGACGGATTAGGCAAACTCTATTCAGAATTTCTTCTTGAGGCCGGACAGCGTTATCGTGAAAACAATGTCAAGCTTTCACAGTCCCTGCTGACTGGAAAACCCTATTGCGCTTTGAATGAAGCAGCCAAAGAACAAAATGCACAATTGATTGTGATCAGCCGTCATGGTCATCACCGAGAATCTTACTCTCGCCTCGGTTCCAATGCCGAATGCCTGATCCGAACCACAACAACGAATGTTTTGCTTGTGGGGGGGGTCGAGGGGAAATTGCCGGAATCCAACGCCGCTTTCAACGTCGAACACATTGATGCTTCAAGCGGATCGCTCCCATGGGATCCGGCCGCAGAAGAACGCTTAAAACATGTCCCTTCGTTCGTTCGGTCAATGGCTAAGCGAATGGTTGAAAAAGCAGTCAAGAATTCCGGCAGACAACGCATTGAAGTTAGAGATTTTAATTCTGTTGCCGCTCAATTTGGCATGATGCCAAAGAAAGGCCACGAATGAACGATGCCCGGCCGGCCGAATCAGTCACGCTGAGAAATCGTAAACCGCTGGCACCGCCTTTCCATCAGCATATCGCAAAGAGTAAAATGATGGATAAAACATTTCAGGTCGGTGACCAAGTCCTCATCTATGATATCGTCGCGACTGAGCCGGATGGCGCCGTACAAATCAACTGCGTAACTCAATTTCAGTTTGAGTAACTCATTGTGGAAATCATCCGTGCGAAGAATATCATCAAACGACACCCCACCGGACACGGGGTCAATGGCATCTCATTTTCAGTTTACAAGGGTCAGAGCTTTGGTGTGCTTGGAGCCAACGGATCCGGAAAAACAACGCTTACTCGCCTGATCGCCGGATTGGATCGCATTCAACAGGGAAATCTATGCGTGTTAGGCCATTCTATCTATCCCCATCCCATCAAACTACGCCGTCAATGCGGCATCGCGCTGGATACTCCGGCTCATTGGGAATCTTTGTCAGGACGCCAAAACCTTACGTTTTTTGCAAGGCAATATGGACTGGCCGGCGCAACCTTGAAACAGCGTGTCGATCACTTATTGATCCAAGCGGAGTTAATGGACCAGGCGGATGATCTGGTTTCTGCCTATTCATTTGGAATGCGAAGAAAGCTGAATACGATCGCAGCGTTGGCGCCTGATCCGGAACTGTTGATTTTGGACGAGCCCTCTGCGGGTGTCGATATGGCCTTTTTGGATCAATTGGCACAGTGGATCCAGCAGCGGTGTGAAAAGGGGAAAACAACATGGATCGCAGACAATGACGCCGATTGGCTGGAACGAACCGCAACGGATGTCATCTGTCTTTCCAAGGGTCACGTTCAAGCACAGGGATCCGTGCAGGAATTAATGGAATCTGTTGATGCCCAATACCGGATCATGGTTACACTGGACCGTTCGGATTTATTGGCAATACCCACCCTGTCCGGAATCAGTAATTATCAGTGCAACGATAATCATATCTGTGCGGATTTAAGTGATAACTCCCACCTTCCTGTCGAGTTGATGCAATGGATTACGGCACAAGGCGGACACATACGAACTGTAGAGGTTCGTTCGATGACGTTACATGAAGCACTGGGTCAACATTTCCGACACATGGAGACTGCTGTATGATGCCATTGAATCTTTTCCGTTTGCAGCTGATGGAAACGTTTGGCAGTCTAAGGCATACTGTCATGCGAATCGGCATCAGTGTTTTGCTGGCCCTGCCTTTTATCTTGATCGAGATGCCTGTCAAGGCAAAGACATCCGGCCTTGTCATGGTGGTTTTATTCACGACCTTTTTCGGGTCGGCAATCGGGCATGCTCGGCTGTGTGAGGAGGGACGTTTTTCACGCTTGATCGTACTTCCGATTCCAAAACCCATTTTGTGGCTGGATTTGATCCTGGCTTCGATTGTTTCACGCATCCTCCCGACACTGATCGTACTGGGCGGTTTTATTGCATTCAACGGCCCTGTAATCCGCTTAGCTTCAGTGATCCATACAACCGCCCTGCTATGCGAGAGCATCGTATTGCTGGTTTTGCTGGGAATGCTGACCGGTTATGTCACCGGAAGCAGTGCACAAGTCCATTTATTCAGTGCACTGATCTGCGGGCTGATCGCATTTGTTTCCGGCGTTCTCCCAACGGTTCAAAAACTGTCCTGGCTGACAAACGCAATGACGTGGAATCCACTGTACCGCTTTTTGACCGCCCTGTTCGAGCTGACAACCGGAACACCCGGCGTATCGGTTCCGAATTTAATCGTTTCATTGACTGTACTGACTCTGTTCTGCCTGACAGTGCTCCTGCGATGGCTATCGGGCAGTGTCAATTTTGCCGTACAAAACAATTGACAGATACACTGTAATAATGTAACTTGTGGACACTTGGAAGGGATTGTCAATATGGATGGCATCAGCGTATTAACAAAAACCTACGTTACAATCGGCCTTGTCGTTCTGGCTGTCTTCGAATTTGTCACCGCCATGTATCTGTTCGGCAACAAGGGCTCAAAATCACATACAAAAACGATTCTTACGATCCATCGCGTGGGCGGCTATGTCTTCCTGCTGCTCTGGATCTGGCCGATGGTTGTCGGTTTCGATCTCTTAACCCGCCTGAGCCGCTATGAAGACGGCTGGCAGTTTGACGGCCCGCGCTTCTACCACGCATTTTTAGCCGTCTCGGTCTTTCTGCTGCTGCTGGTGAAGATCTTGTTCGTTCGGTTGTATAAGAACTACCGAACCTCATCCCGCTGGCTTGGGATCATCATCACATTGATCGCGACCCTTACCTGGGT
>CALKKA010000084.1 GCA_937995495.1 uncultured Phycisphaerae bacterium | reverse complement strand
GATCATAGAAGCCAGAGAACTGCTCAACGATACGCTCAACGAAAAACTTAGTCCCAATCTTCGTTCGGCGGTCAAGTTTCAATTGAGTAAGTTGGCGGAGAAGTGGCTGTTTTCTGGCGAGGTATTTGCTGGCGACAAACTCACCGGTCGTTATCAGGTTCAACGGGGTGACCATCTGGAGGGAATCGCCAAACAGTATAAGGTTCCGTATGAGTTATTGATGCAGATCAACGGCATTGATCGTCCGGAGTTGTTGAGGGCCGGCCAACACATTAAAGTCATTGAGGGCCCGTTCAATGTGGTTGTTTATAAAAGCAACTTTACAATGGACTTATATTTGCAGAATAAGTACATTAAGACCTATCGTGTCGGGCTTGGCAAGGCTGAATACGAAACGCCCAGCGGACGCTGGCAGGTTGAAAGCGGCGGCAAGCTAATCAAGCCGACATGGACGGATCCGGATACGGGTAAGACCTATGTTGGCAATGACCCCGATTATCCACTGGGTTCACGGTGGATCGCGATTGAAGGCATCGACGATGCGACACGGCCCAGGACGGGTTTTGCAATTCACGGAACCAAGGATCCTGAGTCCATCGGGACGCGTTCGTCACGCGGTTGTATTCGGCTCTACAATGGAGATGTGGTCGAAGTTTACAATCTGCTGTATGGCGGAATTTCTGAGGTACAGATAAAGGATTAATAAGCGGGCGATATAAGCCTGCATTAAAAGAATTGGGACTTGCCGATACGGATTTGGCGAGCAGGCATTAGACTTGATGATGAAGATGGATCTTCGACATGGTAAGGTGTGCTACTGGGCCCTGATTTTTTCAGTGGCGGCGCATTCGGTGACACTGGCAGTCTTTACGGGTGTTACACTCTCTGGGGAAACCCAGAAAGAGGTCTTGCCAAAGCCGGTGATCAGTTTGCAAATGATCGAGCGGGTTGTTGCCCAACCGACTCACAGGCCCAAGCCTCGTATTGAGCCGATTGCCGAACCGGTCGTTCAATCTGAACCAGAACAGCCCCCGCTTATTCCCGGTCCTCAGCCCCCTGAACCGACCGTAGTCGATACATCTTTGGAAGCGGACTCGCCGCAGACCAATACCCCCATCGCCAATCCGCAAGCGGACGAAGTTGAATTTTTTGGACAGAAAAGCATGGTTCGCCGTGTTTGTTATGTGGTGGACTGTTCCGGCAGTATGTATGGGCAAATGTACCAAGTCAAAAATCAGTTGAAAAAATCGATTCTCGATCTCAACTCACGGCAGTCTTTTTCTATCGTGTTTTTCATGGAGGGGCAAACGGTATTGACCAGCGACGGTGGCACACTTGCCCCGGCGACCGCACGGGCCAAGTCAACAGCTCTCGAGTTGATCGAATCGGTTCGCCCGTCCGGCTCTACTGACGCTGAACACGCTCTTGAGGTAGCGATGAGGTTGAAAAATGCCTCAGGCGAAGGGGTTGAAGCAGTTTATTTTCTGACGGATGGGTTTGATCTGGATTCAGAGAATTCACGATTGTTTGCCGAGAAGGTCAATCGCCTTCGAAACGCGCACGCTTCCAATGCAGTACTGCATACCATCGGTTTTGACGCCCAGCCTCAAGACTGCCAGATGCTTAGACGCTTGGCACAAAACACTGGGGGCGCTTTTATCAATATCAACTAATACCCCTGTGTTGCTTAGATTTGCTTGATATTGACAATGCTTTGCATTATAAGAAACTCTGCCGATTGACTGGATCTTAAATTCTTATCTCTAAAACTGTAATAAACTCTAGATTCAAATGACTAAAACCCAAAACTATTATCCCTTGCCAATTTTTTTCTTAGGCTGTTCCTCTGCGGCTTTTGCCCAGGGGCCTGGATCTGGTGCGGCGGGGACATTTTACCATCAGTTCTTTACTGCCGGCGGACCGATCGTGTGGTTTGTTCTGCTGCCGATGTCGGTTGTCACGGTTTACTTGGCGGTTGATCTGCTGGTTACTATCCGCCGGAGCCGTCTGTTGCCGCCGGGTCTGAGCAGTGAGATCGCCACCGTTGCAATGCGGCAGGGTGTCAACTCGCTGTTTGCTCGTCTTGGGGGCCAGACGGATTTGATCAGCCGAGCCGTTTTGCGTTCGATTGACCAGCGACGCCAGTTTGGCGGTTCGGTGGAGTCTGCACGGCAGTACGCCGCCGAAGCATTGCAGGAGCGGGGGTTGCAACTCATGCGAAAAACGCAGTGGTGTCAGATCATCGGCTCTGTGGCTCCAATGGTGGGGCTGTTCGGTACGGTGTTCGGGATGATTCAGGCGTTTAATCTGTTAGGCCAGGGAACTGAAGGCCCGCGGTACGAGCTGCTGGCCGAGGCGATCTCTGTTGCTCTGGTCACGACATTCTGGGGCCTGCTGGTGGGCATTCCGGCGTTATTTTTCTACGGCATGTTCCAGACGCGGATTGAGGCGTTCATCAGCGAAGCAGCGATTGAAACCGACTCTCTGCTGGGACGCATTATCGAGCCCCCAAGCGCTGGATCGACTCAGAAGTGCCCACAAACTGATGAATCACCGTCTTCGGGTTGACCCGACAAATGGATAAGTGATGCAAACATTTAGATATAAACGCCTGTTTGAGGCCGAAACCTTTGATATGACGCCGATCATCGATGTGGTGTTTTTGTTGATCATCTTCTTTATGCTGGTTGCCCAGTTCATCGTTGCCGAACAATACAAGGTTAAAGTCCCCGGTGAGATCGCAACGGCTCATACACAGGACACCGAAGAAGATCGCCCCCTGACGATAACGGTAATGCCTGACCAGGAGCAGGGAGCGGTCTGTGTGGTCGGTTCCGAAAAATTAGCATCTGTTCAGAACAAGGATATGAAATCGCTGATCACCTCGGTGATCAATGATTATCTGAAGGATCATAAACAAGCTGACAAAACCGTCCGCCTGCGATGCGACCAGTCCGTTCCGTTCGGTCAGGTCAAGTATATCCTGTCCGGCATCTCTCAAAGCCGCGCCGAAAATCTCGACTGGGCTGTGCTATCGGATTGATGACAGACGATTCGTTGTTAAGGATATTGAGATTGTTTTTGAAGTGTATGGGGTTTGGGGAGTGGTGTTTCGCGAGCATTTCTCTATTCTCAATTAATTGTTTCACATTTTTTGATACTATAAACGCAGTTATGCCGAACTAAAGGTAACTGCAACATTAATATTTGGAAATATTCGGAGTCATTGTGAAATCAGGCGCCATGCGAGTTTGTACATTTCTTTTCTATCTTATTATTTTACCTCAAGTTGCGTGCAGCCAAGAAGGTGTGCGTCCAGTTACCGTTACCGAAAAATCCATAGTAACGGAAACATCCGCTCGTGAGTTTCGAATTTATCGTGATGCATTGCAGCAGGGCAGCACGGAGGACATTCGTGTTGATGCGGCCGTGGTTTTGTTGGTGCAGAATGACGAGCAGGGCCGAGGCGCGTTGCTTTCAGCTCTGAGATCAGAAGAAAATCCGCAAGCGCGAAAGGCGGTATGCCAGGCGCTTATTAAAAGCCGCGGCTTAAGTCAAACGATAGATTCTCTTGAGGTTTTCCAGGAGCCCCTGCTGGCAATCCTTCAAAGCGAATCGGCTGAGGAGGCCGAACTGGCGGCTGAAGCGATGCTGCTATATGACTACGCGGATGTCGCGGCTCCTCTTGATCAAATTCTCCAAAACGAAGAACGTGGTTCCCGTGTTCGGATGAATGCGATCTATGCTTTGCGTTTGCGGACGGAACCCACTGCATTGCGGCGTCTGATCACATTGCTGGACGATCCGGATACAGAGGTTGCAAAAGCGGCTGAAACGGCGCTACAGGAGGCATTCGGGATTCCGGTGGGTGCTAACCGAGAGGTCTGGACGGGGATTTTAGACGATCTTCAGCTTAAGAGTCCGGACGACATCAGGAGAGAACGACTGCTTCGTCAAGAAATGAAGTTACGGGAGGTACAGGCCGAACGCGACCGATGGCAAAAACTTTATCTTTCCGCTTTGGATAAACAGTATGAATTGTTAGATGAGACAAGTCGAAAAGAAACAATCCTGGATATGATCGAATCCGATCTGGACCCGGTTCGAATTTGGGCTTTGGATAAGGCATCGAAATATCCCGTTGTTGATGAGGTGCTGCGTGAAAAATTACTCTCTCTACTTTCAGACGGCTCCCGCGATGTTCGGCTTCAAGCCGCAAAGGCATTGATGAATATGAGTGCAATCAATCCCGCCGCTGCTTTGCTAGAGCGACTCCAAATAGAAGAAGATGCTGAGGTAAGACTGGCGATGCTGGAGGCCTTGGGCGAGGCGTGCTTCTTTGCTTTTTCCCCGGGCTCGGATGTCGAATTGCCTAAGGATATAAAGCTTCAGACCCTTGAGATCGCTTCGGGATATCTTCAGTCGGAATCTGAAGATGAATGCATAAAAGGTGCCGAAGTGCTTCGTAAGATATTGGAATTGAATAACTTAACCAAAGATTCCATGCAATCCTATCTCGGGCTTCTTGATGAAAGATACAGAAAATCACTTTATCAGGATGAGGGCGTTCGAGCCAAATTACTGGCGATTTTGGCTCATCTCTGCGGTCAGGGCGGGGCAAAGGAACCTGCGCGTGCCTTATTCGAGCCGCTGTTTCTGGATGCGGTGGACGTTGAAGATGACCCTGCTTTACGCTTAGCGGCGGTTCAGGGCATTTCCTATGTGGATAGCGTTGAGGCACTTCAGATATTCAAGCAAAAGAATCTTATGCAGGACCAAAGTCTTGCGGTGCAGCAGGTTGTAATCGATGTTGCAGGTCAAACTGGGGATGAGAAAGATTTGGAATGGCTTCTGGTTCTTCTTGATGGTAACGGGCACAGTGAGCGTGCTTGGTTGGCGATCAAAAGCATTTGCCAGAGGCAAGAAGTGGGCTTTTTGCTGGATTGGTTGCCTGAATTAGAGAACATTAGTGCCACAAAAGGCGAGTATGTCCGCGAAATCCTCGATGTTGCCGAACAAAAGGCGGCGGGTGAAAATGATCAGGACATGCTGAAGCGAGTTCGTGAACAGACAATCGCCTGGCTTTCAGAACGCAAGGTGTGGGAGCAGGGGGCGGCGTACCTGTCCGGCATCGGTTATTCGATATCTGAAAATCTTTATTCCGACCGAACGGACTTTGAGGCATTTATTATCTATTTATATGGTGGAGCGGTTGAAAATGCCGCTGAATATGTTGAAAACTGTCTTTCTGAGTCCGATATAAAGCAAGGTTCGCCTGTACCCCAAGCAATAACCGTCTATTTTGAAGAAAAAGCGATTGGTGACGCTTCTGAGGTCTTCTTGGAGAGGATACTGTCAATTCCCCAAGAGGGAAGACCTGATTGGTCCGCTTTTGTGAGTGATCTGGACAGGCAGTTTGGGCCTTCTGTGTCTCAGGAGCAAACTATTTCTGTTGGGGGTTCTGTCGAATAAGCAATTCGATGGTTTTGTGAAAAAATTTTGTTTTTTCTAGAAAATCTCATTTTTTCTCTTTGCACTTCCGGGTTTAGATTTATATACTCTCCCCTTTGCCTTTGCGGTAAGACAGGGATTCTCTACCCTTATTTATGCTGACGGGTAATGTGAGATTTGGCTGGATATGGGTTATCAGGACTGATACCGCGGTTTTTTTAATAAATTTGCTGCTGTAGCTCAGTCGGTAGAGCGCGTCCTTGGTAAGGACGAGGTCACGAGTTCAAATCTCGTCAGCAGCTAAAGTGTATAAGCAGGGCCGACACAACCGCCTGAAAGCGGTAGTAATAGCGTGGTTTGCAGTTCACCGGATCGCTATAACCGCAGTTGGCCGAGTTATTTATATAGCGTGAAATCGTATTTAAAAATAAATAGAGAAAATTAACTTTTCGCAAACTAACGAGAATATCTGGAGGTTATTGACAAATGGCTAAGGCAGTATTCGAAAGAACGAAACCGCATGTAAACATTGGGACCATCGGTCACATTGACCATGGTAAAACGACGTTGACAGCAGCCATCACGATGCGTATGGCAAAGAAGTCAGGCATGGCTGCAAAGGCGTTTGACGAGATCGACAATGCCCCGGAAGAAAAGGAACGCGGCATTACGATTAACACCGCTCATGTTGAGTATGAGACGGAAAACCGTCATTACGCTCATGTGGACTGTCCGGGTCACGCTGACTATGTCAAGAACATGATCACCGGTGCCGCTCAGATGGATGGGGCGATTCTTGTGGTCGCCGCCAGTGACGGCCCGATGCCTCAGACGCGTGAGCACATCCTTCTGGCGCGTCAGGTAAACGTTCCCAAGATCGTTGTCTATATGAACAAGGTAGACCAGGTAGATGATCCTGAATTGATTGATCTGGTTGAAATGGAACTGCGTGAA
>CALKKA010000083.1 GCA_937995495.1 uncultured Phycisphaerae bacterium | reverse complement strand
AAGAGTCCTTATCGGGTCGTAAGTATTGTCCCAGCGCCAGCCGGTTACAGCCGATCGCCCGCAAATCTTTCAGCACTTCCATTAACTCGGCGTCCTTCTCACCCAGTCCGAGCATGAGTGATGATTTTGTCTGTGTCTGGGGAAGAGTCTGTTTGGCTTTCTCTAACAGGCTTAAAGAGCGTTGATAATCCCCACCCGGCCGAGCCGTTGAGTACAGCGACGGGACCGTCTCCACATTGTGCCCGAACACAAATGGAAGGGCATCTTTGAGGATTTCAATCGATGCATCCTGGCAATCTCGAAAGTCCGGCACCAGCAATTCAAACTCCAGTTCCGGCATGACTTCCCGGCACCGCAGGATCACATCCCGAAAATGCCCCGCGCCGCCGTCCGCCAGGTCATCCCGGTCTACACTGGTGATGACCAGGTATTTCAGCCCCATTTCTTTGGCCATCTGCGCGACACGATCCGGTTCCGTTGTATCCGGCGGCAGCGGCCTGCCGTGCCCGACTGAACAGAATTGACAATTGCGTGTACAGATATTGCCCAGGATCAGCACCGTTGCCGTACCCCGGCTCCAGCAGTCACCCCGGTTGGGGCAGTTAGCATTCGTACAGATCGTCTCCAACCCCAGCGTATCCAGCGTATGATGCGTATGCTGAAACGTCTCGCCGGCCCCGATCCGCCGCTTCAACCACTCCGGCAGCCGCCGTTTTACTTGTTTATTGTCCTTATTCATTTTTTTAAAATCGGTGTAAATCCGCGTAATCGGTGGTTTTAATTAGTGTTTATTCGTGGTTCCTGCGATGTCCACCGAGTTTTACATAACATCGTCAACTGATCCTTGACCGCTTCCATATCCGCTGGCTTCCCCGTCTCTTTTTGAACCGAGGTAATCACCACATCCTTCAGCCCGCAGGGTACAATATGCTCAAAGATATTCAGGTCATTATTGATATTGATCGCCATGCCGTGAAGGCTGACCCACTTTTTCAATTGGACACCAACCGAGGCGATCTTGGTTTCACCGATCCACAGTCCCGGAAAACCCTTACGTCGATCGCTTTCAACACCCAGCCATTGCAAAAGTTCGATCCCAACCTGCTCCAGTGACCGCACATACGCGTTGACATCCAGCCCCAGGCTTTTCAGCTTGATGATCGGATAGAAAACCAGTTGCCCCGGGTTGTGCGCGGTCGTCCCGCCGCCGCGGCCCACACGCATCACTTCAATGCCCCGTTCACGCAGCACGGACTCTTTTGTCAGCAGTTTATTCTCACTCTTCCGTGCCCCCAAGGTGATCACCGCCGGATGCTCGACGATCAAAACCGTATTATCAGCCGCATCCTCCTGCCGCTTCTGACACAACTCCAGTTGCAACTCCAGAACCTCCGCGTAGGGCTTTGTCACAAGATCAATAATATCAAGCTTTGCGGTGCCTGTTTCAGTCATCAACACAACATATCGCAAACTCCGCCAAAAATCAACGTTGGCTCCCGACGGCATTCATTATTTGACATATTGAGTCTGTTTTCGGTACAATGGAATCAAATAAAATAAGAAAGGAGTAATCTGAATCGGATGAAATTCTTAGATAGGATTATCGCATTTATCTGGGGGTTGGGGATCATGGTTGGCTGGGGTGGTCTGCTGTGCGGACTAGCATTTTTGATTCGTTGGATTTATCCGGAGATCCTTGAGCATCGGCGGCTTGGATTTGTCCTTCTTCTAGTGTTTGGTTTAGCTTTATTGCCGGGGATATGGCTGGGCGGTGCTATTATGAGTTTTGCTTTCGATAGCAACAAGAGACCCTCTATTAAAATCAATTCCAATGGTAGCCCTGATGGGGAGGAGAATATTTGACACCTTGGGTTTGTATTCGGTACAATAAACCCAAATAAATAAGAAAAGGAGCCGCTTTGCTGAAAACCATCTGGAAACTCATTCGAACTGCTGTGATCGTCATCGGTGTCCTGCTGACATTCTTTGCCGTGCTGGAACTCTTGCGTGCCTATCAGACACTGCAGAACTTCCATCCCATCGCCGGAGTCGCCTTTGCCGCCGCGGTCATCGGTCTGCTGGTCTGGCTGGTTATTTATGTCTGGGCCAATATGGCCGTCTTCCCCAAAGCGCTTAAACCACCGAAGATCGACGACGTCGAATCGGCGACGGATCGACAGTTGAAAAAGTACATCCAATACCTCAAACGGTTCCTCCAGCGGCTGGCTTCCAACCCGAATCTTAACGATGATCAATCCGCACATATCCTGAATGCAGTGTCGAAGCTGCAGGAACAGACGGCGACCGATCGCCCGGAATGCATCACCCTGATCACCGCCATCGAGGACAACCACATCAAGCCGGTCCTTAAAACCCTCGACGCCGCCGCGTCCAAGCAGGTGCGGGATTCCATGCGCGATATCATGGTCGGTGTCACGCTCAGTCCTTATAAATCCGCGGATCTCCTGATCGTGCTCTATCGCAATCTGGTGATGGTCGTCCGCATTGTCAAAGTCTATCGTGTGCGTCCGTCTTTGGGCGAACAGCTTCGCATCTTCTCCGATATCATCAACGTCATCGCCACCGTCAACTATATCAACATGGGCAAAAATCTCATCGAGGCAATCGCATCCCGCGTTCCGGGTATCGGCCGCTTTGTCGATGACATCGCCCAAGGCATCGGCGCCGGATTCATGACCACCATCACCGGCCACGCTGCGATAGACCGCTGCCGCAGTTTTCGCGGCTGGAATGAAGTGGAGGCCAAAAAACACCTGCTGAGTCATGTGGGCGACTTCTACAACGATGTCAAGGATATCTTCTTCAAGGATGTCTGGGCCGGCGTCCGCGGCAGGGCCGGCGCGGCCGCCACAGACGCAGGCGACAAAGTGGCCGACGCCATCGACGAAACCGGCTCACTGCTGGACAGCTTCGTCAAAGCCCCCGTCAAGATCGTCTCCACCGCCGGCCAAACCGTTTACGATGTCAGCGCAACCAGCACGAAAGCCGTCTTCAAATCGGGATCAAAAGGCCTCTCCCTTATCGGAGACATCCTCACAAAACCCTTTAAGAAGAAGTAGGGCCTTGCAATAGCGTGCAAATATCGGTATGTATGGAACTAGAATTGTACAGGTAGCCGAAAAACAAGCCCAATGTGGGTGGGGTTTATTCTTAAAAGACTGAGGATTGAATTCTGAAAACTGATAACACATGGTATGCATGCGGATTGCACTTTGAATGTACCGGCTGCGGCGACTGCTGTGCCGGGCCGGAAGAGGGCTATATCTGGATTACCAAACCGGAGGTCGAGTTTCTCGCCAAACATCTGGGCACGACGGCTGAAGAGGTCAAAAAGAAGTACCTTAAACGCATTGGCCGCAAGCACAGCATCACCGAAAACCGCGCAACCAAAGACTGCATCTTTCTGACCGATGAAAAAGACGGTTGCCGCGGATGTATGATTTATCCGGTCCGCCCCAACCAATGCCGCACCTGGCCGTTCTGGTCGTTTAATCTTCACACCTCCGACCAGTGGAACCTGGCCGCAGTGCGATGCCCCGGCATCAACCGCGGCAAGTTCTACTCCTTTGAGGAAATCGAAGCGATCAAAACCCAAAAATCCTGGTGGGAAGATTGAGTACACTTTCTCAAATCATTCAGGAAGTGGACACCGTTTACCAGTGGCTCGATGAGCAGCTTGCCCGAATGGATTCATCCTGTCGGGCATGCGGCGATTGCTGTGATTTTGAAGCATTCGGACACAAGCTCTATATCACCACGCCGGAGTTAATGTATTTCCAACATCTTGTTGGCGGACCGGTCAAATCAATGACCACGGGTGTCTGCCCGTATCGCATCGATGGCAAATGCACAGTCTACCCATACCGATTTTCAGGCTGTCGCATCTTTTCATGCAAGGGGAATGCCGAAAAAGAGAATGCCCTCTGTGAGCAGGCCATCAGCAAGTTCAAGACGGTCTGTGATAAACATCGCATCCCATACAACTATGTCTATCTGCAGGCTGGTTTAGAGATGGTGAGTTCAGCCCCGGACTTCAAAATGAAGAATTCGAAATCACCGCGGCCTTGGGATGCTGTCTTGGGGCCAACGCAGCTCGATATATTTTGCAGCCCCTCCGAGCGTGTTGCTGTGGTCCATGAAGAATTGGTATAAACGGGCCAGCTTGTCTTTTTCGTCTGCTTCAAAATAAATATTCGCCTGCCCCCAGGCCGCCCCCCAATAGACCTTCGTCCCATCGGTGACATTGAGAATAATATTCGGCGCCGAACGGCTTTTGCGTGCCGCAACGTTGGACACATCAATGCTTTCGATCTCATTCAGCAGTGGCTTTTCAGGAATCTTCTTGTCCGGTGAAGACGCGGGATCGCTGCCTTTTTCCTGTTGGAAATGCAAGTCGGCCATATACAGCAGATCCAGCAGTTCAACGGCCGCCGCCGCGTCATCGGCCAGCCATGTCTGTCCCGGTTTGGGCACTTTAGTCGAAGCCAGCCCTTTGATTTCGACAACGGGGATGCTGGTCACCGGAATGAAATCCAGCACGGTCATATCAGCATCCAGATAGACCTTTCGCTTGCGGCCCAACTGAACCAGCCCGACCGGTCTTCGGTAGTCGGCTTTGACCGTCAGGTATTCCGGAGTCGTCTGCACCTGCACATTGTCCAGCCAGGACAAAGTTGCCAATCGGGTGGCCACTGTCTGAGCCCATCCCTGATCCAGCGGAAATCGTTTGCCACCGGCAGTTGCGACGAGTGTGTCTATCCAATCCTGATTCAGCCATGCCGGGTAATCAATCAGCTTCAGTGACCCTTCTAAGCGCTCTCCGTTTTCTCCTTGTGCGGAACTGCTGACATAGCGGTCCATATAGATCAGGCCGATCGCACCGCCAGCGACCAGGATCGTTAAAAACATGATCGACAGGGCAACCTTCAGTCCCGTGACAAACGAATCGGAATCCTTGCGTTTGGAGCGTTTGCTTTTCTTCTTCTTTGAAAAGAAGCTTTTCAGACCGCCCTTTTTTTTCTTTTTCTTTCGCGCCATAGTCTAAGATATTAAATTTTAATTTCAGGTTGATAATCGTTCCAGGCCGCCTCAACGATTTGACGACACAGTCCCGGCGTCGGAACACCCGCCTTCGCCGCTGCCATCGGCAGCAGGGAGTGGCTCGTAAAGCCCGGCAACGTATTGATCTCAAGTATATAGGGCGTCCCGTCTTTTGTTAAGATAAAATCCACACGCCCCAGATGCCGGCATCCCAAGGCATGGAAACAGGTCAGGGCCATGGCTTGTATCGTTGCGGCCAGCACCGGGTCCTCGATCGTGTCAAACAGGTATTCGGTCGTGTCGCTTTCGT
>CALKKA010000082.1 GCA_937995495.1 uncultured Phycisphaerae bacterium | reverse complement strand
GAATCGGCAGCAACAACACTGTTTTCCTGCTGATCAAATGCCGCTGATGATGTTGAAACAATTGCTGCCAATACAAACAAAGCTACAATTACCATCGTCTTCTTCATAAGTTAAACCCTTTCAAAATCTAAAGTTGCCGCCCTATTCAGGCGATTGATTTAATCGGAAAGCCCTCTGGCTCCCTTAGTGGGTACCAAGATGAACCCACACTCTTGCTCTCTCTACCTTTTTCAGGGAGCAGATGTTCAAAATAAGTTGGAAAAACCCCCTACAATTTCACTGGCCATCAACGGATAAATTGGCGATATTCAGCTGCCGCGAGGCTTTGGTCTCATCCAACCGCCCTACGGCTGTCGAAATGGGGGCCGCCTTGAGTGTTTCGGGAGATTCTTCAGCTATACGAGCCAACTCGATCATCGCATCAATAAACACATCCATCGTATCTTTGCTCTCACACTCGGTCGGCTCGATCATAAGGGCCTCTTTGACGATGGTGGGGAAATACATCGTCGGGGGATGATAGCCCGCATCAATCAGGCCTTTGGCGATATCTAGCGCATGAATGCCATTTTGAACCTGACGCGTGGCACTAAAGACACACTCGTGCTTGCACAGTTGCCCATGCTCAATGTCGTAATGGGGTTTGAGCTTTTCCCTGATGTAATTGGCATTCAGAACGGCATTTTCAGCTACACGTTCCAGCCCCTCCTTGCCCAGCATGAGGATATAGACATAGGCTCGCAAGATGACTCCGAAGTTGCCATAAAACGGCGCGATATAGCCAATGGATTTGGGCTTGTCGTAATCCAGCGCGAATGTGCCGTCGACCCGTTTGATAACCGTTGAGATTGGTAGATAAGGTTTTAGTTTTTCGACGACACCCACTGGGCCGGAACCGGGTCCGCCACCGCCATGTGGAGTCGCAAAGGTTTTGTGAAGATTGACATGCACAATGTCAAAGCCCAGATCGCCGGGGCGGACCTTGCCGACAATAGCGTTGAGGTTCGCTCCATCATAATAGGCCAGTCCATCGACACTGTGAATGAGGTCACAAATTTCTTTGACATGAGGATTGAACAAGCCCAGCGTATTGGGGCAGGTCAGCATGATCCCGGCAACTTCATCGTCCAGCTGTTCTTTGAGTGCCTGAATCGACATCAGACCGTTTTCATCACTGGGAACGGTTTTAACGGTGTAGCCGGCGATCGCGGCACTGGCCGGGTTGGTTCCATGGGCACTGTCCGGAACTAAAATGGTACTTTTTGAGTTGCCTTTATCCCGGTGATAGGCTGCCATCATCATCGTTCCGGTCAACTCCCCGTGTGCCCCGGCCATGGGCTGCATTGTAAACGCATCCATCCCGCAAATCTCCTGCAGGATATGGTCCATCTCAAAAACAACCTCCAGTGCCCCCTGCGTCAGCATACCGCCGCTGCGTAATTGCGGCAGCAGTGGATGCAGGTGCGCAAAGCCGGGATAGGCTGCAATACGCTCGCAAACTTTCGGGTTATATTTCATGGTGCAGGAACCCAGCGGATAGAAGTTCGTATCCACGCCGAAGTTGCGCCGCGAAAGCTCTGTAAAGTGCCGCACAACATCCAGTTCACTGAGTTCCGGCAGTTTTGCTTCGTTTTCACGCAGCAGTGATTTTTTTAAATTAATGCTCGTGGGCACATCGCTCTTGGCAATGCGCAGCCCACGCCGACCTTTGACCGATTTTTCAAAAACAAGTTTCATAAAATCGCCTCCAGTTCTTCTGCCAGCATGCCGATCTGCTGTTTGGTTCGTTTTTCGGTCACGGCGATCAATATCGAGTTATCCATGCCCTCGTAATACCGGCTCAGCGGGAAACCAGCGGCATAGCCCTTTTCGATCAGCTTACCGATCACATCCGTCGCATCGCATGGCAGATCGAACACCATCTCATTAAAGACCCACTTGGCGTGAAAGTGCGGCGTGACGCCGGGTATCGCTGTTAAGCGCTGATAGGCATAGCTGGCCTTGTCCGCACAGAGTTGAGCGGTTTCCTTTAACCCCTCCTTGCCCAGCAAGGACATGTACACCGTTGCGGCCAGTGCACACAACGCTTCGTTTGAGCAAATATTCGATGTCGCCTTATCCCGGCGGATATGCTGTTCCCGGGTTTGCAGCGTCAGCACAAAACCCCGATCGTCGTTAACATCGGTCGTCTCGCCCACGATCCGTCCGGGAAGGTTTCTTACGTATTTTTTTCGCGTTGCCATGAAACCCAGATATGGGCCGCCAAATGACATTGGCAAACCCAAGCTTTGGCCCTCGCCAGTGACAATATCGGCGCCCATGGCACCGGGTGTTTTTAAAATCCCCAGCGACATCGGATAGCATGACACAACCAGCAAAGCGCCCTTAGCATGGGCCGCTTCGGCGATATCAGTCAAGTCATCGATACACCCGAAGAAGTTCGGGTTCTGCAAGAGTATCGCCCCGGTATCCTCATCCAGCGCTTTCAAAATGGCATCACGATTGGCCAAGCCTTGATGATTATTTGTTTCTTCCAAGTCGATTTTTAGATTTCGTGAATAGGAATGAATCATCACACGATAGATCGGATTGACCGAGTCATCAATGATCACCTTGTTTCTCCGGGTGATCCGCAGGGCCATCATCATCGCCTCATACAGCGCGGTTCCGCCATCGTACATCGACGCGTTCGATGCCTCCATATCCGTCAGGCGGCAGATCATCGATTGAAATTCATAGATCGCCTGCAGTGTGCCCTGTGATGTTTCCGGCTGATATGGCGTATAGGCCGTATAATACTCACTCCGCGACAGCATCGCATAGACCGCTGAAGGGATGAAATGATCGTAAAAACCGCCACCCAGAAATGAGGTCAATTGAATATAGTTTTTGCCCGCGATCTCAGACAACCGCTCCCGCACTTTCTGCTCGCTCATCCCGTCAGGTATGTTCAATCCGCCACATCGCAATGATTCGGGAATATCACCGAATAAGCTCTCCGTCGTCAGACCAATTTCGGCCAGCATACTGCGGCGCTGCTCATCTGTATTTGAAATAAATGGCATTGTCTACCCTTCGTTTTCTACCCTTCCGTTTCCAGAGACTGTTGATAGGCCGCAGCATCCAAGAGAGACTCCAATTCAGCTGGATCGGCGGCCTCGACCTTGATCAGCCAGCCAGCGCCATAGGCATCTTCGCTGAGCATATCGGGGTTGTCGGGGACGTCATCATTGACCTGAACAATCTTTCCGGAAATGGGCGTGTACAGATCAGCGGCACTCTTGACCGACTCAATCACCCCGAATGCATCTTCTTTTTTTAACTCTTGGCCGACAGCCGGCAATTCGATATAGACAATGTCCCC
>CALKKA010000081.1 GCA_937995495.1 uncultured Phycisphaerae bacterium | reverse complement strand
CTGATCCATTCGCTCGACCATGTGATGGTATGAATCCTCTTCGTAGGTATTGGGACTGTTGGAATTAATGCCGACAAATGTCACGCCTTGCCGAATGAATTTCTCTGCGGTCGCGCGGGTCGATTCGTCTGAGCCGATCACATAGGGGCAGTGATTACACGTGAAAAAAATCACAAGCACCTGTGCGTCAGCGAAATCCGCCAGCGAATAAATCTGTCCGTCAGTGGCCGGAAGATTGAAATCCGGCGATTTTTGTCCTATTTCAAGCGTAAAAGCCATTTTGGATCCTCCATATCGAACACAATTGTTTTTCAGTAGTACTATTCTAAAGTCGATTTGTTCAAATCAAAAGAAAAAAGATATCCAGATGTCGACTTCAGCGTTATGATAAACAGCAAACTGAATCTAAAAAACTAGGGAGACTGATATGGACTTGAAAGAGTATTTTGAAAATTCTGAGGGGTTGGGGATCCTTTCCACGGCGGATGCAAACGGAAATGTCGATTCGGCGATTTATGCCAATCCACATGTGACGGGCCAAGACACGATTGCGCTCATCATGCGGCCGCGGTTAAGTCTTGATAATATCCAGCATAACCCCAAAGCCGTCTATATGTATATTGAAAAAGGCCCCGGGTATCAGGGCCGGCGGCTGTACCTGGAAAAAACAGCACTGGAAGAAGATCCTGAAACCGTGAATCAGTTCCGGCGGTCTTCGCATGGTGACACTGGCGGCGAGAGTCAGGCAAAGCTGGTCTATTTTAAGGTGACTCGCATCCGCCCGCTCGTTGGAGATGGTGAATGAAGATATTGATCAGCGGCTCACATGGTTTTATCGGTTCAGCCGTTCACAGGTCTCTCGAGCAGGGTGGGGCGCAGCTACTGAGATTGATCCGCCAAACTCAAATCGCTCACTCCGACGAGGTTTTCTGGAATCTGCCCGACAACTTTATCGACCACAGCAAACTAAAAAACCTTGATGCGGTTATCCATCTGGCGGGTGAGAATCTTTTCGGGCGATGGAATGACAAAAAAAAACAGGCCATTCACGACAGCCGTGTCAAGAGCACCACTTTTTTAGCACAAACCCTTGCGGCTAAGGAACACAAGCCCAAAGTCCTGATCTGTGCATCGGCCATCGGCTACTATGGCGACCGGGGAGAGCTCGAATGCACAGAAACAACCGAAGCCGGTGAGGGCTTTTTGACCACGGTCTGCCGCCAGTGGGAGCAGGCGACTTTGCCGGCGTCCGAAGCGGGCATCCGTGTGGTAAATCTTCGGTTTGGTGTTGTGCTCGGAAAAGCCGGCGGTTCGCTGGCGAAGATGCTGCCGGCGTTTAAGATGGGGATGGGCGGCCCGCTCGGCGACGGTCAGCAGTGGGTCAGCTGGGTGTCGATCGATGATGCCGTGCGGGCAGTCGATTTTTCGCTCAATCATGACGATCTTTCAGGGCCGGTGAATGTCGTTTCGCCGCAGCCGGTTCGTAATAAGGAATTCGCACAAGCGATCGGCCACGCCCTGCATCGACCGGAAGTGGTGCCGGTGCCGAAACGGATGCTGAAGTTCATGCTTGGCGAGATGGCCGACGAGACAGTGCTGGCCAGCACCAAAGTCCTGCCCCACAAACTGCAGTCGAAGGGATTTGCGTTTGAGCACCCTGATCTTGAGACGGCTTTAGCCGCCGTGCTGCAGTAAGCATTATTTCTGGTACGCAATCGGCACCAGGCACATGAACCGGGCGCTCTCTGTTTCGGAGAGATTTTTGAATTGGTGTTTTTCGTCCGGTGGAACCAATATCACATCACCTTTTTGAAGCGGCCGGTCGCCCTCTTCCGTGACGACTGCGATATCCCCATCCAGCAGCATGGCCTCATGCTCAAAGGGGTGGGTATGGAACGGGGTGTGCCCGCCGCCAGACAGTTCAAAGACACGCATGGCGAATGTCGGCGCATTATCGGCCGGGCCGAATAAAACCCGCACCTTAACATCCTTGGCCCCTTCCATATTCACATCCTGTAGCGGTACCTGATCCATATTTTTGATGATCATAATAAACTCCTTAAATTTCAGATAATGTTACGACAACGGCCATCTTGAATCCAGAGATAATTTCTGTACTGACATCCCGAAATAGCCGATGTATGGTGTATACATTTTACAGAAAGCCGGAAAGAATGGTTTACCGCCAAATAGAAAAACTGCAAAAAATGGTCAACAGTCTCTTGGGTCTCTGTGCAGAAGGCAAGGCTGAAGCGGCACTGGAAGACACGGACCTGTTTACACAAGACATCAGATATGAGCGCTTGGGGGTTTTGGTTCTAAAGGCCCAGGACGGTGTATTGGAAGACCGCTACCTGAAGCGTATGGAGAAGTGGCTGTTGTGTGATGAGGTTGCGATGCAATACTATGTCGATTTTCAGTCACTGACAGCAATGTTGTCTAACCATTTTAATCCAGGCAGATGGCTTCGAAACCGGGTTGGCGAGCAGTATTACGCGACGCAATAAACAACACGAGGTTTTCATTTTGTGTCGATGACTGTTTCGTTTTTCATACCATTTTCAGGATAAATCCTGGGCCACAGAAGAATATCATCTTTTTTTTCTTCCGACATGTTTAAGCCGCCGTCATCTGTACCATTGGCACCGAGACTGTAGAGCCGAAACCCGTCGCCGGTCCGTTCATAGGTATACGGCTTACCATTGAGCGGGTCGGTTAGCACAAGATCCGAATCGTCGATTTCCAATTCCGCCAATCGTTGGGGCCAGTGTTTATGTTCAAGAAAATACTGTTTGATCGCAGAAAAAATCCCGATTTGGTTAACCACTGCCTCATGCCGCAGAAATTGTCCGTCCAATGCCCAGTAATATCCCACTTGTTGCGTCGCCAGCCAGTCAAT
>CALKKA010000080.1 GCA_937995495.1 uncultured Phycisphaerae bacterium | reverse complement strand
GATTATGTCGGTGCTGTCAAGGCCGACGAAGAGGCTGTCAAAGATTCGTTCAGGCCCCCGGGCTATTCACCCTATGCCGGCCAGAACTATCCGACCAAAGTTTTGTGGGGCGATACGCACCTGCACACCAACCTGTCGCTGGATGCCCGGGCCTTCGGTGTCATCCTTGGCCCCGAAGAAGCGTATCGCTTCGCCCGCGGCGATGAAATCTCAAGCAGCCACGGTGAACGGCTCAAACTGTCACGTCCGCTGGACTGGCTGGTTGTGTCGGACCACTCCGATGCCATGGGCGCGATGAATGAGATCGTTAAGGGAAATCCCAATCTGCTCCGCGATCCGAAAGTCAAAGACTGGCACGAGCGCATTAGGCAGGGCGGGGATGTGGCCCTGGCCGCGACCATGGAGGTCATCGAAACCTTCGCGGGCATTACGGGCGAAAGTATCCCCGCAATTCTCATGGACAACGACTTTGTCGGTTCGATCTGGGAGGATTATCTTGAGACCGCGGAAGAGTACAACGATCCCGGCAAGTTCACCACCATCATTGGTTACGAATGGACCTCGACCGAAGGCGGCAACAACCTGCATCGGAATGTCCTCTATCGGGATGGAATCCAGCAGGCCCGGCAAATGCTGCCATTCACCGCCGCTGAAAGCTTCAACCCCGAAGACCTCTGGAACTGGATGCAGGCCTACGAGGACAAGACGGAAGGAAGGTTACTGGCCCTGGCCCATAACGGCAATGTCAGCAACGGCCTGATGTTCCCCGAGATCAACCCGGTCACCGGCAAACCCCTGACGCGTGCTTATGCCCAGACCCGGATCCGCTGGGAACCGATCTATGAGGTGACCCAGATCAAAGGCGATGGTGAGGCGCATCCGTACCTGTCACCCGATGACGAATTTGCTGATTATGAACCGTGGGATAAGGCCAATCTCGGACCCGTGCCGAAAGAAGACTGGATGCTGCAGTATGAATACGGCCGTTCGGCACTCAAGCTCGGCTTGGAGTTGGAGCAAAAACTGGGCGTCAATCCTTACAAGTTCGGCATGGTCGGATCCACCGACAGCCACACCGCACTGGCAACCGCCGAAGAGGAAAACTTCTTCGGCAAGCACAGCGGCAAAGAACCGCATGCGGACCGCTGGAAAAAACTGGTGGGCCAATTTGGTGACACCAAGTATTACGGCTGGGAGCAGGTCTCTTCCGGGTATGCCGCGGTCTGGGCCACCGAAAATACGCGCAAGGCTATCTTCGATGCCATGAAACGCAAAGAGGTCTATGCCACTACCGGCCCCCGGATGACCGTCTGGTTCTTCGGCGGCTGGAAATTCGATCAGGAAGATGCAGCAAAGCGCACCCCAGGCCGCATCGGTTATATCAAGGGCATCTCTATGGGAGGTGACCTGCCTGAGGGACCAACCGGTCAATCGCCAAGCTTCTTGGTCGCTGTACTGAAAGATCCCATCGGTGCCAATCTGGATCGCATCCAGATCGTCAAGGGCTGGCTGGACAAAGAAGGAATAACCCACGAGAAAGTCTATAACGTCGCCTGGAGTGATACTGAAACCCGCAAACTGAATGAGAACGGTAAACTCCCGCCGGTCGGCAATACGGTCGATGTCGCTAACGCCACCTGGACCAACACCATCGGTGACAGCGAACTGCTCACCGTCTGGCAGGATCCGGACTTTGACGCGGATGAAAGTGCCTTTTACTATGCACGCGTGCTTGAGATCCCCACCCCGCGCTGGACCGCGTATGATGCCAAGCGGTACGGCGTGTCGATGTCCGATGCGGTGCCGATGATTACGCAGGAACGCGCCTATACCTCGCCCATCTGGTATACGCCCGAATAGAAGTTGGAGTGTACGAATGCAAAAGTTACAAGACGCGGCTCCAATGCCCCATCCAAAAGATTAGGCAAGAGGTTTTTCCAGGAGTGTACTGGATGACGGATCTCCTTTCTGGTACACTCCTGTTTTAAGAAGGCAACAAAGGTCTATCACAATGATAAGGGATCATGCATGGGTTTGCGCAATAAGTGTGTACATGTAATCAGCGAGCCGCTGTTTCACTTTTTAGTCATGGGTGTGGGCATATATTGCCTCTATGCAGTGGTTAATAAGCAGACAGAGATCGACTCAAAAGATACGATCACTGTAACCGCCGCGGAGATCAGCTGGCTGGAGGACACCTGGGAAAAACGCTGGAACCGTCCCCCGACGCCCACGGAGCGGCAGGGGATGATCGATGCCTATGTCAAAGAAACGGTACTGTATCGACAGGCTTTGGCGATGGGACTGGACCGGGATGACAGTATTGTCCGCCGCCGGTTGGCCCAGAAGCTGGAGTTCTTGACCCGCGACCTGACGGAGATTGCATCGCCTTCAAAAGAGGAGATCAGGACCTACTTTGAGACGAACCGCAAGAGGTATCAAACCCCTGTTAATCTGAGCTTTACACACGTTTATTTCAGTCCCGATAAGCGGGGCGCGCAGGCCGTTCAGGATGTCCAGGGTGCATTAGCCGATCTGCAGGGAAAAGATGTATCCGCTGAGACCATCAAAGAGATCGGTGACCCATTCATGCTGCAGCAATATTATCCCAAAAAAACCGAACAGGAGATTTCACGGTTGTTTGGCAGCGAGTTTTCCACCGAGACGTGTGGCCTTCCGGTCGGCCAATGGACCGGACCGGTTCGGTCAGGATACGGTTTGCACCTGGTGTACGTTCATGACCGCATCGAATCGACCATGCCCAAGTTGGCGGACATTCAGGAGTCAGTGCTCGAGGACTGGGCCGGCGATAAGCGACGCGAGGTCGACGAAAAGTTTTATGCCAGCCTGCTGAGCGGCTATAAAGTGGTCATCGAAGAAAAAGAGGCTCAGGATAACGCAGGGAAATCGCTTCAATGAGAAGACCTCAGCGGATTAATTTTTACATTGCCTTCCTTGTGACTTTCTTTTTGGCTTTATTTTGCAGTACGGCTGTCATCGCAGATGAGATTCGACCGGCGCTGCTGGAGATTACTGAGCAACCCGGCGGTAATTTTGAGGTCATCTGGAAGGTACCCATGCGCGGGGACCTTGTCCTGGGCCTCAGGCCCGTCCTGCCCGAAGGATGGACCGCCGCAGACACCCCCCAGTCTTACACAATTCCCGGCGCGATGGTGGAGCGTAATACCTACACCAGCGATGGCCAGCCGATAACCGGCCAGACCCTCTCGATCGATGGACTTTCTTCAACCGTAATGACCGATGTACTGCTGCAGATCAAATTGATCAAGGATGGGGTCTATGCAGTGATCTTAAAGCCCAGTTCACCATCGTTTACCATCCCCTCGCTCCATCAGGAGCAGTTGGCGACGGTTATATTCCAAAACATCAAAGGAGCCTTTGGACATCTGGCCCGAAGCATCAATCACATCGTGTTGATCCTGGCATTGGTACTGTTGGCAAGCGGGCCCAGGGCGATCAAACTGCTGATCGCGTGGGTCTTCGGCCATGCCGCATCGTTGGTCCTCGTGGATTTCGGAGTGGCCAGCTTCCCAGCACCCGTCGCTGAAGTGCTCTGCATGATAGCCGTTTTCCTGATCGCACGCAGCATCGTATCAAACCGCCAGGACCTGGGATCCTTTTGGGTGCTGGTTTTTGGGGCCGGCCTGTTCCACAGTTTGGCTCATGCCGGCATATTGGCAGAAACGGTTGCTGATAAGCCCGGCTTGCTTGGCGCACTCTTCGCATTCAATCTGGGCCTCGACCTGGGGCAGATCCTGTTGGCAGCCGCGGCGATCGGTACTGTGATCATCATGCCCAGATATGGACCGTTCCCCAAAACGCGTATCGTTGCCGGCTATGCATTGGGCAGCGCAGCCGTTGCGATCGGGATGGGGATCTTCATGAATGCCGCGGCGCTCGAGGATCCCTTGGAGAATGCTGCCGCTTCACAAACACTCCAGATGCCGACCGCACGCTCGGTCAATATGAAGTCGCCAAACACCCCCGGCCCTGTTTCCATTCAGCAGCCTAAGGATCCGGTATCCGTGTTTCTGACCATCGAACCCTATGAGGTCCGCCTTGAAGTCCTGTTTCGGGTCAAAGATCTGTATGCACTGAAGGAACTGGACCCGCCCACCGCGGACATGATCAGCCCTGAGTCGCAAGACCCCCTGATAGAGAATGTGTTAGGATTGATGCAGGACCGTGTCTCGGTCATGATCAACGGCAAACCAGCCGACGCGGTGGCCCGGCGCGGGGAGTTTGTCACCGCAGGATCGTACGGCGTGATGACGCGAAAACAGAAGATTCCCGAACGGGTGGACGAAGCGATCATGGGGGTGATGTTTGCCTATTTAGGCGACGATTTACCGAAAGAGGTGACGCTGGATTGGGACCTGTTTCTGCCGGCGTCCAGCGAAGTGAAGGCAACCTTGTCCGATCCGTTAGAGTCAAAACAGGGGGTGCTGACAGAGACCGCACCCACGCTTCGCTGGCAAAACCAATTGGCAGGGTTCAAAATGCCGGTCGTCAAGCCGGTCCCGGTATTGCTGCCGGATATCCCCATCATCTCGATTGTGTTGGCCTTCGTTTCAGCCATTGTATTTGCACTCTGTTCATTAAGACGGGGGCATTGGATCCTCAGGGCGCTGGCAGCAGCCGGTATGGCACTGGCGATCGCTTGTTATCCCTTTGTTCGGTTCAAGGTCCAGATCCCCGGCCTCAAGTCCATAAAGCCAGCGCCCCAGCAGGCGGTTGTGGTGGTCGATGGCCTGCTGACAAATGTATACAGGTCCTTCTACCTGCGGGATGAGGGGACCATCTATGATCGTCTGGCGTTGACGGCCCATGGCGATCAACTGACCGATATCTACTTACAGGTCCGTACGGCGCTGGAGTTGGAAGACCGCGGCGGTGCCAGGGCACGCGTTGACCAGGTCCAGATCCAGGAGGTGCGTGATATCAAACGGCAGGCGGACGGCATGTTTGCCGTGGACACGGTGTGGACCGCCAACGGATCGGTCAGCCATTTTGGACATACCCACTACCGCCAGAACCGCTACCACGCGATCATGAGCATCGTTCAGGACGAAGACACGTGGAAAATTCACCAGATCGAACTGCTCGATGAACAGCGTCTGCTGTGATCGGCCCGACGGTTGGTTTTAGAATTTTGTTAGATCTTAATTGTGGATGGTTTTTAAAAAATGTCGTGTATTTTGTGCCTTTCGTGGTTAAACTAAAGGCTGAAAGCGAAAGAATCGAAACATTAATTTAGGGAGAACGAACATGAGACCGCTGGCTTGTATGCTGTTGCTGATGGTGTTAAGTGGCTGCAAGATGACCCGTTCGCTCCAGGAAATGCCTCAAGATTTGGAGGACGTTGCAACTCTGAAAGCGCCCATGGAACAGGTGGCGGCCCTCGACCCCACGCTGAAGGCGGTCGCCGCACTCGATGCCCCACTCAAGAACGT
>CALKKA010000079.1 GCA_937995495.1 uncultured Phycisphaerae bacterium | reverse complement strand
CCAAAACGATTTAGCGCCGTGACCGCCGCAGCCGGGCCGCAGGTAAACGGTTGACTCTGCCGGCAGACGCCGTCAATATCGATCCGTGTCTGTGAAGCAGCCAGATCGGACTGAATCAGGGCCGGCCCTAAAAACGGAAAGCTGACCAAGATCGCAGTAAAAAAGGCCATCACCAAGCAGGTGATGAATCGGGAGACATAGCTACGAAGCTGTGTTAAAGGGGCCGTCAAACCAAGTGTCACGGAAAAAGCCAGCAATACAAACCGCCAGCGACTGGCCGCAATCGGGCGAAGCAAGGGCAGCGTTTCCCACAATACGCCCAATCGTGATAGCAAAATCAGTCCCACAACAGCAAATGAAACGCTCATTGCGAAGATGCGAGCAGATGTGGATCGACGAGACGCCCACCGTCCTAATATGATCCCACTGATGGTGATCAGCAGAATTCCAACTGTTTCAAGCCAGAGTGCCATTTTCTCTCTTCCCGTCTAACAGCGGCCGATGCGTCGATGTTCCAAACGCCGAAAAACCACAACACAACTCAAACCGCTGTATACACATTTTCATCACCCCATTTGCTTATATCATACCACAAACAGCTCCCTGTCGCAAGCATCTCAGGCAGTTAGAGGCGGAGTAAATCGATTTCTTCAAAGTTCCAACAGAACAGGGGAAGCCAAGATGTTTTTATCGGACAAAAATGGAATTCAAGGTGAAAAGCTGAGACTGTTTTCACGGTTCGGTGAATCACTTTATGGACACTTGTCCCGTCATATGGGATAGCTTTCGGGGAATTGGAAACTCCTGAAGGCCAGTCAATTCGGCAATACGCTTGGGAATTTCCGTGTTGTCTATCACGCCGGCGAAGTGTTCGGAACCGGGGCCAAATGCGTACACCGGTACATCGGCGGCAGTATGTCCGGTTTCTTCCCAATCTGGATCGATCTTGTGTTTGTTAATGCCTTCGGTTTCGATCACCAACCCGCCCGTTTCATGGTCAGCGGTTACAATCACAAGCGTATGCTTATCTCTTTGAGCAAACCCAACGGCCTCTCGCACCGCCATATCGAACTGTAAGGTCTGGCGAATCACACGGTCCGTGTCGTTCGCATGCGCGGCCCAGTCGATCTGACTTCCCTCGATCATCAAAAAAAACTTCGGTTTGGGAGAAAACCACTCCCTGCCCGGCAAACTCAATAAGGCGATCGCAGTTTTGGCCATTTCACCTATCGACGGTTCCGGTTCAAATGTCGTCATTCCGTCATCGGCAAACAGTCCGATCACAGGACCGGCCTTCAGCATTGCCATCTCATCCCGTGTCCCGATCACTTCGTACCCAGCCGTCACAGCTTCAGCGAGAAGATCTTCGCTCCAGTATTTTCGACCGCCACCCAGCAGAACATCCACACGGTTGTTAAGCAACTGAACAGCGATTTCTTTTTGTTTATCTCGTGAGTCCACATGTGACGCAAACGCTGCCGGGGTCGCATGGCTGATCTGGGAAGTAGCCACCAAGCCTGTTCGCCACCCTTTTTTCTGGAGTAATGTTAAGATGCTGCTGTGTGGAACCTTATCAGGGTCCATGCCGATCATGCCGTTGTTCGTTTTAATACCGCAAGCCATCGCGGTTCCGGCGGCGGCGGAATCCGTGACAAGATCGTCAGCCGAATAAGTTCGCATCATCCCGGCAACAGGCAATCGCTCCATATGCAATTTTTTGCCGGGCCCTACACTATTGTGACGCGCCAGAGCCACATGATTAAAGCCCATGCCATCGCCAATGCATAGAATGATATTTCGCACTTGGTTGCCGGAAATGTTTTTCAGGGTGGCATCCGAAGGGGCCGGACGATAGAACGTATCCTCTTGGGCCGCCCCATCCGATCGGGCCATTTTGTAATCAAATTGCTCGGCCGTGCATGAGGAGACTTGGCACAGTCCAAGAACAAGCAAAGCGATAATTGACAACTTTCTATATTTCATAAAACACCCCTTATAATACCCACTGTTAATACCCTAATTCTTCATCGGTAATGTTATGCTGCTGTTTCCACCTGTCCGGCACTCTGCGAAGCAGATCCCTCGCTTTTTCGGCATGCTCCGTATTCGGAAACTGTTGCATAACTTTCCGGGCATCTTCGATCCCCTGCTTGGGATTCTTCATTCGAAGTTTCCGGCTTTCTTCGATATGCATCTCCGCAGATTGCAAAAGCTTTTCGGCTCGAATCTGATCTTCAAGCGATTGAGTCGGAAAGTCCTGATTCCCTTGAGCTTTCGGAGCAGGCTTGGGTGCAGGTTTCGGCTCAGCGGGAGCATTGGGTTCGGCAACTGGGGCCTCAACCCGTTTATTAGGATCCTGTCCCGGCACAGGTTCTTCCTTATCCTGAGGGGGCGGCTGATAGCCCGGCATCATCAAATAATATGGGATCTCTCCATTGCCCTTCTTTGAAGACCCTTGACGCTTCTGTTGCCGAGCTTGCTGCTGAACTTGTTGCTGAATTTCTTCCTGTTCTTCAAGATCGATCTGAATACCCGTTAGGTCCGTTAGGATAAATGCCGGCATAAAGCCCGCTGCCGGCCCCGCATACCTGACGATTCCTTCTTTATCCACGATCAACGCAAATGGTTGGTCCGCCTTCAAGCCAGCAAATTCTTCAGCCCCGGAGTCTGGCTCAGCTGCAACCACCAAGGGTCCGCCCTTCTTGACATCAGAGTCACGGGCTAACTCTGAGGTTCGTTCAGTTTTATTGGTATTGATCTGTAAAAATTTGATCTGCTCATTTTCCTGGCAAGCCTTGGACACCAGCTTCATGTACTCCCGCTGGCCTTCGATATCATAATCCAACTGCTTCTGAGGACCCCCTCCGTACCCCATCATGAAATCGTTACTGGATTCGTCGCTGCTGGGAACATCATTCGCATCGGGTGTGACTTCTTTTAGCTGCCAGAACAAAACGCAGAGGGTGTCTTCTCCGGGTATGTATTCAATGGCTGAACCGTCAACGCTCTGATACTCACTTCGGTCAAACCGTTTCTTGAGCATTTCGCTTCGCAACAACGACATATCAAACTCCAGCACGCCCTGTTCACCATAGGGTTTCGTTGATGCGCTGCTTGATTCTAATGGCGACATGCCTTCACCATTCTTCCGCCGGGAAGGCCTGGGCCGACCTCCATCGGAATTATTTCTACGCTTTGCCTTCGGTTTTTTAACACGCGGCATCATCGGACGCTTGCCATTGAGCATGCAGAACAGGCCTTGGCTGATCCAGGCATCACCATTCGCCGCATCCGTCTTCGCAGCCCTCATGGACCAATTGACAGCATCGACCGGATTGCCCTCATAAAAAGCTGTCCAGGCCTGCAAAAGCATATACTCCCCCTTCTGCGCGTCATCAAAGGCCCAGCCGTTTCGCTTGTTCTCGTCAAGCAGTTGGCGTGCCTGCTCGATCGCCGCCGCCTCGGACGCCTGATTCATCGAAACCTTTTCCAAGATTTCCGTTAAGGCACCGCTTACCTCAGGAAAAGACTTTGTCGCCTCCTGACGCATTTTTTCCTTTTGCAAATCCTTCTCGGATGTCTTGGTTTCACGATCCGTGTTATTCCTCCGCTGGGCGGAAACCGTCGAAGACGCTGCCAGCACGACCAGTAATAGACAGATGACTGCATGTTTTGTGAGATTGTGATAATTCATTGCTTTTTTCCTTCAAACACCTTGGTAATAATGAAAGATAACTGTTCTGCTATTCTACCATCGACAGAGATTAACAGGAAGAAAATCTTGCTAATTTCCCCTTTTGGGATGACTCATA
>CALKKA010000078.1 GCA_937995495.1 uncultured Phycisphaerae bacterium | reverse complement strand
CCTTGTAGTTTCGTTCGTCCGGTATACTCGGTACAGATTTCAAATCCAAGTGCAGTGTACGGTACAATAAACACGGTAAAAGCCGTTCTTAAAACCAGGTTCATGACGATCAGGTACCCAAAAAGGAACATGGAACTGGATCGAAAGATTTCGGGTATCTGCCAGAGAAAATAAAAACTAACGGCCATGGATACCCCACCCAATAGGATGAAGGGGTGCCTTTTTCCAAAGCGACTGCGAGTATTGTCGCTGATATGGCCCATGATCGGATCTGTCACAGCATCCCAGAAGATGGATACAAACATGGCCACGCCCGCTAAAATAGGATCCAGTCCCAGTGCGTCGGTATAATAAATGGCCGCAAATGCGATCAGAGAATTATTCACTAGGGAGAATGCACATTCTCCCGTTGAATATTGAATCATTTCAAAAGTGGTGCATTTTTTTGCAGTTTCGATACCCATATCCATCTCCGACACTTCGTATAGACCGTCATAATAAACATAATTGGCAATTAATCAATAAGAGAAAAAAGAGTGCAATACCTTGCCACTTCTGGCGGAAATCAAGGGCTTTATGGCGTTTTCAAAACACTCAGAATGTGCTAAGATACGCTTTAACAGATTCAAATATCATCTTAATATGAGTTAAGGGTATCCCGTCCATGGCAATTAGGACACAGTATGATAATGAGAGGTGGCAGTCGCACCGGCAGAACTGGTGTGACTTCTGGTACCACAAATTGAACAGGCCAATGGTGATTTTGGAAACCTTTCATCCGAATGAAAATTATACAGAACTTACAAAAAAATATCCCGGTGTGGGGTGCCCGGCCCAGTTTTCCCTGGACGAACCACCGGAAAATGTCATTGATTTTTTTCAGGCACAGATTGAATCGTTCACTTACTATGGAGACAGTTGGCCAAAGTGGTTCATGAATTTCGGGCCGGGGATCATTGCCGCTTTTTTAGGTGCGAACATCAATATTCGGCCGGATACGATATGGTTTGAGCCTCCTGAGGGTTTTGACTTTGCGGGTTTCGATCCGAAATTTGATTCGTCAAATCCATGGTATCAACGGATTATGGACCTGACCGATTGTGCCCTGGATAAATGGCAGGATCAGATCACCGTCAGTCTTTCAGACATCGGAGAAAATCTTGACATTCTTTCTTCGTTTAGAACAACCGAAATGCTGCTGATGGATCTTTATGATTGCCCAGACAGAATCAGTGAATATCTGAAAAAACTGACGGCCCTATGGACCGGGTTTTTTGAGAAGTTTTCTTCAAAAATATTGCCAGTTCAAAAAGGGACCTCTCCATGGGCCCCCTTGTGGTCACCCGGCAAAATGTATATTCTCCAGAGTGACTTCAGTTATATGATCAGCCCGGACATGTTCGAACGATTTGTTCTTCCTGATCTGGAAAAATGCTGCGATCACCTGGATCACAGCTTCTATCATCTGGATGGGAAAGGTCAACTGCCCCATCTGGAGATGCTCTTAAAGATGAAAAATCTACATGGTGTCCAGTGGATGCCCGGCGAAGGTGGCGGTAGAATCGAGGATTATATGGATGTTCTGAAGAAAATCATAGACGCCGGAAAGCTCTCACAGATTTACGCAACTCCTGAAGGCGCACTCAAGATTAAAGATCAACTTGGGGGGAAAGGGTTTGTCTTTCATATCGTTCATAATGGGATGGATGAAAGAGCTGCAGGTGAGCTTGTAAATAAACTGTACGAATAAAGACTATTTGAAAGTTATTAAATGACTGAGAGCCCAAGTGGAACCCCCGAAGCTGTTGCAGTTGATAGTTCTGTCAAACTGCCTTTCTTCACCAAGATATCCTATTCTTGCGGAGCCGTTTCAGAAGTTTTGCTGGGCAATATAATAATAGCACTTGCTTTGCAGATCTATAACGTTGGGCTTGGCGTAAATATTATGTTGGTCAGCCTTGCTATTACGATACCGCGAATCTGGGATGCCTTTAGCGATCCAATTGTTGCTAACTTCTCGGATAACTACCACAGTCGCTACGGACGTCGAAAACCATTTATTCTAAGCGGCATTATCTTTTCGGGCGTTTTCTGTGTAATGATGTGGTGGCCGCCGCTGGGCACAAGCAGGACGATGATGTTCGTCTATTTCCTTGTGTTTTCTCTTTTGTATTTTACAGCATATACGGTTTTCGGAATCCCATATCATGCATTGGGTGCAGAACTTACCAGCGACTACAAAGAACGTGTCAAACTCATGACCTACAAGACGGCCTTCATGGGCGCAGGTGGTCTGCTCTTCCTTCCATGGCTTTATAAGTTATGTTTATTTTTTGGGAAGAATGCACCCGAAGGTATAAACGCAGAAGTAATAGGCGTAAGAACCGTTGCTGTACTGGTCTCTATAATATTTATATCATTTGCTATTCTCCCCGTTCTGTTCTGCAAGGAACGATTCGCCGAATCCAACAAAGAAAAGATCCCGATTTTTACAGCCATGAGATATACCGTCAAAAATAAATATTTTCTCTTTGTCTGTTTGCTTACTGTTTCAGCGGTTATCGGGACATATATAGTTCAGCCATTAGGTTTCTATATTAATCTGGCCTTCATAACCGATGGTGATAAGAATCTGACCTCAACAATCATGGGGTGGTATTCCACAACCTATTCAGCGGTTTCTTTAGCCGCTGTTCCTCTTATTGGCATGCTTGCTTCACGCTGGGAAAAGAAGATTGTCCTGATGCTCGGCCTGCTGCTGACAATGACAGGGGCGCTGTTAAGCTGGTTTGTATTCAATCCAAAATATCCGTATTTACAAGTCGTTCACGCCGCCATCGCGGCACCCGGGATGGCGTGTTTATGGCAGTTGACGGCTGTTATGATAGCAGACGTCTGTGACGTCGATGAGTTAGAAACGGGTTTGAGGCGGGAAGCAATGTATACCGCAATGTTCGGTTGGTTTATGAAACTGGCCTATTCACTGACACCAACAGCCGCGGCGTTTATAGTAAGCTGGTCCGCATTTAATGCGGAAGAATCCATCCAATTGCCTCAAACCATCTTGAAGCTGCGTTTATGTTTCGCACTGATCCCGGTAATATTCTTAATCGTAGCAATTTATCTGACAAGCCGATATTCGCTGAGCCATAAAAAAATGGACGAGATTCAGGCTCAGCTGATCGAAGCCAGAAAAAACCGTTGATCATAATTGAAACGCTTATAAATCAATAGTAAGGGTTTGGCCATCACTGCTGAGGTCAAATTGCTGGCTTCGGATTTGATCACCTACTGTTATGACAAGCTCATAGGTTCCCAAAAACCCACGGATCTGGAACCGCCCCCCGTCATCGGTATTTCCCCTGGTATCGGTCCACCACTTGTTAAAGACAAGATCCTTATATACTTTTGCAAAGGTTTTCTCAGACCAGTCCTTTCGGAACCATGCTGCATCTTTCATCCAAATGTCACCTTCCCATAGACCCCAGTGTGTCACACCCACAACGGAGGGGTGGCTAAATGACAAGAGATAAAAATCTCTTGTGTAATCAGAATGAAGCTGCTCATCAGGAACGATGACTTCAAATTGATCCGGATAAATCTCAAGCCCTAATTCTGCCAGCAGGTCAAAGTTTTCTTTCAAGGTCTCGATTGAGGGAAGCTGTTGACTGGCCCATAAATGGCTCTGCGGACTGACACCGTCAATGGGAGCTCCGTGATCAATAAGGTATTTGACCAGTTCGATGAATTTTATGAGTTTGCCTCTATCCAATAGAATGCTGTAGTCATTACAGTAAAGTTTCGCTTCAGGCTCTAATTCCTTAGCCAGTTTATACCAATTAACGGCCTCGTCTCGTCCCAATACATCAACAAATTCCGGTTCTGAGATCGGCTCGTTTAAAACATCCCACATCACCGCCTGACCCTTGAAAGCTGTCATCATGTCTGTCATATGGGTTATCAGGTGGGCTCTTAAATCTTCTTTACTTAATTCAAATAATTCCTCGGGGTTCTTCCATGTCTGTCTGCCTGCCCAGATGAGGGGTATCCCTCGAAGTGCAATATCATTGGGTTTTAGAAATTCTTCATAAACACGTGGGGCTTTTTCTTTGCCGTAATCATACCAGAAATTATAGACAAGATCGTTGCCAAACGCCGTGATATTAAAAAGCTCTTTGAACTTCTGGCGATATTGTTCGATGTCGTGTTCTGTAACCTGACGATCTTTCACATAGTCTTCGTCTGCGAGAAGCAGCAGGGCCCTGTTCTCATTTCCAAACCAGAACTTATGCTTTTGCTGAGCGACATGAACTTTCGCACCATTGATCGGTTTTCCGCTCTTATCGCGAACAATAACGGTGATATCTGCTTTGCGGATCTTTTCAATTCGTTCCCACGCCTCTTTTCGCCATGGAGCATCCTCATCTCTGCCTTCATAGGTTTGGGTTACCTTCTTTTTTTCTCGCTTGTGAACAACCGCATCGTGGGAAATTGCCAGATCGCTTATCGTGGTGTTTGGGCCGCAATTGACGAATCGTATATTAGCCGTTTCTATCGTTTGCGGATCATATCCAAATTGTATGCTCAGTTGGATTTCAGCGGGCTGGTAATCATGGTCCGCCTTAAATGCAATACGTCCCTGGCGAAATTCTTTCCCGGTCTCTAATTCAAGGCTTGATAGAAGAGCATACGACGGCATCGGTTCCATCATGATGGCTTTTACAGAACCTTTTGATTCGACCGAGGTGTTTGGGCAGGATCGGGCAACAAATGAAGCAAAAACGACGTCCCCCTTATTGACAGGGAAGGAATTATAGAAATTAATAGAATAATTCCATGGCTGATCTGTTTTTTGAGGCGTCCTTACCTGAAAAGCTCTGTCAATATCTGATTGATGAACATCAATGATTTGCAAGTCCGCTTTTTCTATCCCACCTGCATTATAAACGGTAAAAACTTCAAATATATCATCTTTGATGAGTGACTGGCTCGATGAAATTAAGGAATCAGCATGCTCATGAGCTGCGAGTTCAGATTTCTGCTGATTGATACATCCCGTAAAAAACAAAACTAAACATAATAAAATCTGCCACTTCCCATTTAAACATTCACCAAACATGACGGATCCCTTTCGATGTCATTAATCGTATCAAATGAATAGATTATTGAATGATTATATGCCGTTAGGAGGGTTTGAGGAACACCATTTTTCATGTTTATTCCGCCATATATGGCATTTTAAATTGACATTCTACTTATTTTTTATATTCTTGAAAACCATGAAAGTTCCTAAAGTAGTATTGTTCTTAGAAGATTCACGCCAATATGGAAGAGGTCTGGCATGGGGCATCGCCCGTTATTCCAGGCTTTACGGGCCGTGGACCTTCTACCGGGACACGCCTTTTTACAGCGGAAACAAGAAGCGCAATGATGTTTCCTGGATCAAGAAATGGGGGGCCGATGGGATCATTGCTCGGGATTTCGAATTTTTCGGTCAATTGTTGGATTTGAATTTGCCGATTATCAGTGCCAGTGCATTTATCGACCATACAAATGAAAATCTGATTGAAATTATAACGGACAATATCAAAATCGGACATTTGGCTTTGGACCATTTTACAACCCGTGGTTTCAAACACTTTGCTTATTGTGGTTTCAAGGACATGCCATGGTCAATTGGAAGGGAACAATCCTATGAAAGTATTTTGAAGGAAAAGGGACACTCACTCCATTGCTTTAATTCCAGTTCGATCAGGACTTCAAACTGGGACAAAGAATATCCTCGGATGAACAAATGGCTCAAGTCGCTCCCAAAACCGATTGGTATTCTTTGCTGCAATGATGACCGGGGATGTGATTTGATTGAGGTTAGTAAAGAAGCCGGCTTTAAAGTTCCTTATGAAATTGCCGTTCTCGGTGTTGACAATGATTCCCAAGTCTGTGAATTATCCAATCCCCCTTTGTCCAGCATCCGTCTGGATGTTGAAGGGGCCGGTTTTCAAGCTGCTTCAATTCTGGATAAGCTGATGGCTGGTAAAAAGAACCAAGTCAGGACAATTATCGCTGAACCCTTTGAAGTGATCAGTAGACAATCAACAGATACGACTGCAATCAGCGATCAGACCGTTGTTGATGCCATGCTGTTCATTAAACAAAATGACAAGCGTCTCATTCAAGTGACAGATGTGACCCACGCGGTGGGTTGCTCACGAAGAGGACTTGATGAAAAATTCAAGCGGTTTCTTGGACATTCTGTTTTCGCTGAAATTCGTCGCATTCGAACGGATAACATTGGTCAGATGCTCA
>CALKKA010000077.1 GCA_937995495.1 uncultured Phycisphaerae bacterium | reverse complement strand
TAGATATAAAATTAGGCTGTACTGAAACAATTTAACACTAAGGAGATTAGGAATGAAACGAACTAACACACTTTCGCTTTTGTTGTTCATCTTTGTTTGTGTTTCCAGCGGTTCTGTCTTTGCCGATGAACCGTGGAAGGCCTTATTTGACGGCAAGACACTTGACGGATGGAGTCAAAAAGGGGGCCGAGCCATTTATGCTGTCGAAGATGGACAGATCGTTGGTAAAACGGTACTGGAGACGCCCAACAGCTTTCTGTGTACCAAGCAATTTTATTCAGATTTTATTCTCGAATTAGAATTCAAGGTTGATTCCAAGTTAAACTCCGGCATCCAGATCCGGTCTAACAGCTTCCCCGAATACAACAATGGGCGTGTCCACGGCTATCAGGTCGAGATCGATCCATCTGACCGCGCTTTCACGGGCGGTATTTATGATGAGGCGCGTCGGGGATGGCTGCATCCTCTCAAGGATAACCCGACAGCTCAAAAAGCTTTCAAGCAGGATCAATGGAACACATTTCGTGTTGAAGCCATTGGCAATACCATCAAGACTTGGCTGAATGATGTTCCGGCGGCACATCTTTATGATACCCGCACTTGCACTGGCTTCATTGGCCTCCAGGTTCACAGTGTCAAAGATAACAAGGAAAACGAAGGGCTTCAGGTCCGATGGCGTAATATCTGCATCATCACCGATAGCCCCGCCAGTTTTTCCAAACCGATGCCACTGCCGCTACAAAGTATGGATAACAAACTCGCCTCTTCCGAGAATGATTTTAAAGTACTGTTTGACGGTAAAACGACAAATGGATGGCGTGGTGCTAAACTTGACGGTTTCCCCGAGCAGGGGTGGGTAGTCAAAGATGGTGTCCTGACTGTCCTTGAATCCGGCGGCGGTGAATCAACGGCTGGAGGGGATATTGTAACGCTGGATAAATACAGCGACTTCGAACTGCACCTTGATTTTAAGCTGACACCAGGTGCAAACAGCGGCATCAAGTATTTTGTGGATCCCGAGTTGAACAAGGGGCCCGGCTCGTCGATTGGATTAGAGTATCAACTACTGGATGACCAGCGACACCCGGATGCCAAACTGGGCAACCACGAAGGCAGCAGGGCGCTGACATGTCTGTATGACCTGATCGAAGCGAATAACCACTATAAACATCCGAATCCGATTGGCCAGTGGAATCATGCAGTCGTGATCTCCAAAGGCAATCATGTCGAGCATTGGCTAAACGGACGCAAAGTGCTGGAGTACGATCGAAAGACACCCGAATTCCAAAAACTGATTCAGGAAAGTAAATACAAAGATTGGCCCGGATTTGGCGAATGGGAAAAGGGTCATATTTTGCTTCAGGATCATGGCAATACCGTGTCATTCAAGAATATTAAAATTCGAGAACTCAAGTAAGTGAATCATGTTTTGATAAACTGATTTATTACTATTTTAGAGGAGTCATGAAATGGATAGAAAAATAAACCGGAGAGATTTTAATAAATTATCCGCCCTGACCGGATTGGGTTTAGTTGCCGGCGGCAGCAGTGCTATTATGGCCAGTAGCGCCAATTCTAAAGTGGTGCTTGCGGTTGCGGGGATTCATAGCCGCGGCCTGGACTTAACCCAGAAATTTTCCGGCTTAAATAACTGTTCGATTAAATATGTCATTGATGTTGACAACCGGTATCTGCCAAAAGCGGCTGACGCCGCCGAAGAGAACCAGGGGAAACGCCCCTTGGAAATAAAGGATTTTCGCAAAGCACTCGACGACAAAAATGTAGATGGGTTGATTATTGCCACGCCAGAACAGTGGCATGCCCCGATGGCGATTGAAGCGGTCAAGGCCGGCAAACATGTCTATGTCGAAAAGCCGTGCAGTCATAATCCAGCTGAGGGAGAAATGCTGATTAAGGCCGAAAAGAAGTATGGCAAGGTCATGCAGATGGGAAACCAGCGACGGTCATTCAAAGTTGTAGAGCAGATGATCCGGGAAATCCATGAAGGTCTGATTGGTGATGTCTATTTTGCCCGGGCCTGGTATGCTCGAAAACGCGGTCCGATCGGGATGGGTAAAGTCGTCCCTGTCCCCGATTATCTTGACTGGGATCTCTGGCAGGGTCCGGCTCCGAGAACGGATTACCGCGATAATATTCACCCTTATAACTGGCACTGGTTCTGGAACTGGGGCACGGGCGAGGCTTTGAACAACGGGACACATGAGTTGGACGTGGCTCGATGGGGACTCGAGGTGGATTATCCAAGCAGGGTCACCAGTTTGGGCGGGCGTTTTCATTATCCAGATCAGGATGACTGGGAATTTTTTGACACTCAAAATATCACCCTTGAATTTCCTGAGAAAAAAATGATTACATGGGAGGCCCTCAGTGGTCTGTCTGTCAGTACCTGCAGTGGTGACCGCGGCGTGATGTTCTGCGGCACCAAAGGTCGGATCGAGTATCTTTCTTCAAGCTACAAAGTCTTTGATCTTGATGGAGAGCTAATCAGCGACGTCACCGGACTAAGAAAATCTGCCGACGACACGAATACCAGTGACCCCGGCCTGAATGATTATCATGCCGAAAACTTCATTGACGCCATTCTTGGAAAAGATACGATTAACTCTCCAATGACCGAAGGACATAAAAGCGTGCTGTTAGGCCATCTCGGCAATATTGCTGCAAAGACAGGAACACTGCTGAATTGTAATCCGAAGAACGGTCATATTATAGGTAATCCCGAAGCGGAAAAGATGTGGTCTCGTGAGTATGAACCCGGCTGGGAGCCGAAGGTTTAAGGTGGAAAATTAATTCAACTCTAAAGGATAGAGTCGACTAAAGAATACCGATGAAAAAGCAGGCAATTACAAGACGCAATTTTATTAAGGGTGTGGTGGCGGCAAGTACGGTTTATTCCCTTATACCGAGCAGTGTGCAGGGGGCCAATAACCGTGTTAATGTCGGGATAATTGGTGTTGGCCCAAAAGGATTATTACATGTGAAGGGATTTGGGAAGATAGAAAATGCCGAAGTGATTGCGATAAGTGATCCAGATCTTACTCGTATGGAGATTGCGGATTACAGTGGCGCAAAGCACCAGGACTTTCGTAAGCTTTTAGAGATGAAGGAAATTGATGCAGTGGTGATCGCCACCCCCGATCACTGGCATTCTTTGGCTGCGATCACTGCATGCCAGGCCGGCAAGCATGTTTATGTCGAAAAACCTGTCAGCCATAATATCTGGGAAGGTAGACAGATGGTCAAAGCTGCTCGGAAGTACAACAGGATCGTTCAGGCCGGGACGCAGCATCGGTCATGCCCGGCTGTGCAGGAATGCGCAAAGGACGTCCAGGCAGGTAACTACGGTAAAGTCTTGTGGGCACATACGAGCCAGTTGGAGGCCCTAAAACCTATAGGCAAGGTTGGAAGGCCTATGGAAGTCCCTGAGTCCATTGATTATAACCTGTGGTCCGGACCAGCCTCGCCTTTGCCGGTTATGAGAAAAAAATTTCATTATGACTGGCACTGGCAGTGGCCTTGGGGGACTGGGCAGATGGGAAACTGGGGTGTGCATTATATTGATGATTTGCGTCATATACTTGGCTGGGATGATGTTCCGACGAGTATACAGGCCGCAGGGAACCGATGGTGGGATGATGACGGCCAGACGCCTAACATGCATATGTGCCTGATGGAGCACCAAGGAGTCAAAGTGGTTGTTGATATTCGTAATATGGCTGACCCTGCCGGCCGCGGGGGAGACAGCGGAGCAATTTATCTTGGCAGTCGAGGCGGTAACCATATTATGTGCGAGAACGGTTACATCAAGATCTCCCGAGGTGGGGGTAAAGGCTACGATCCAGATGGAAAAATCATCAAGCAGTATAGGGGCACTGGCGGTGAAGGACATGATGTCAATTTCATTGATGCTGTTCGCCTGGGAAGCAATAAGAGCCTGAACTGTGAAATCGAAGTCGGCCATCAGAGCACCGTGATATGTCATATGGCCAATGTGAACTGGCAGATTGGTAGAGAAGTGGATGTCGATGAGATACGTGACAACGTCAAGCCTCATGAAGATGCTGTCAGCACGATTGAGAGCCATATTGCTCAACTCAACGGTAATGGGGTCGACCTGAAGACCAAGCCTTTCGTGATGGGACCGAAGCTTAAATATGATACAATATCCGAAACATTCATTGGTAACAATGCTGCACGAGCCAACAAATACCTCAGAAGAGTCTACCGCGAGCCTTTCGAGGTTAAAGAGGAAATCTAGGTTTGATGGACAAACTCAATTACAAAAAAAGCTGCTTCAAAGGTGTGGAAGCGGTAAACGCATCAACCAGCTTTGCTGATATCGCATTTGTTGTGCACACACTTTTCCTCGCTTTGCCTGCTACGGACAGGTAAACGGTTGTTCCGTGAATACAGGAAGTTTCCAGGCAGGCTGATACTGTCATAGAAAAGGTGAATATAATGGTCTTGGATTGGATTATTGTTAGCTTGAAGGCATTAAAATGAACGATATTAAATGGGGTATCATTGGTTGTGGGGATGTGACGGAAATAAAAAGTGGCCCCGCATTCCAGCAGGTTAACGGTTCACGTCTGGTTGCAGTCATGAGAAGAAATGGAAATCTTGCAAAGGATTATGCACACCGTCATCATGTTAAGAAGTGGTACGACGATGCACAAAAATTAATTGAGGATCCGGAGGTCAATGCCGTTTACATTGCAACGCCTCCCTCTTCACACAAGGAGTACACCCTTGCGGTCGCCAGTGCGGGCAAGCCCGTTTATGTCGAAAAACCAATGGCCCTGAACCACAATGAGTGCCAGGAAATGATTCAGGTCTGTCGAAACAACGATGTTCCTCTGTTTGTGGCCTATTACAGAAGGGCATTACCTCGATTTGTCAAGATTAAGTCTCTACTCGAGGAAGGAGCGATAGGAAAAACTCGTTTTGCCAATGTAACATTCTATAAAAAAACAGCGCCGGATGACCTGCAGGGGGCGCATAATTGGCGTGTTGACCCCAATATTGCCGGCGGTGGATATTTTTATGATCTTGCATGTCACTCCATCGATCTTCTTCAATTTTTTTTCGGCGAGATAAAAACAGTAAAAGGACATGCTTCCAATCAGCAGAAATTATACAATGCAGAAGATACTGTCAGTGGTCTGCTGCTTTTTGAAAATCTGGTTCATGTGTCTTATATATGGAATTTCAATGCATATAGCAACTTAGATCGCACAGAAATAGTTGGGGACAAGGGGAAAATCACTTTTTCGACATTTGAGAATAATCCGATCGTATTGGAAAATGAACAAGGTACGCAACAATTTAACATCGAGAACCCTGAAAATATCCAACAGCCCTTGATCCAAACCATTGTGAACCAACTTCGTGGAAATGGAACATGTCCAAGCACCGGCTTAACCGCGGCAAAAACCAATTGGGTGATGGACTCGGTGGAGTTGGAAAGTTGAAATAACCTGTTTGGACTGGAATAAAAAAGGATAGTAATTTTGTTCACCCGAAGGGATTTAAATGAAACTAAGGAAAAACATGATACCCAAAAAAATATTGCATATTTTTCTCTCTATGGCTTTATCTTTCCTGCTGTCAGGTTGCACGGCAGACTATAGAGGTCAAAATACGTACGATAAAGCAGATGTCTGTGTCTATGGGGGAACCGCCAGTGGAGTGATGGCCGCGGTTGCCGCCGCCAGAGAAGGGGCTGATGTCATCATCGTCGAACCAAGCCGCTGGTTGGGCGGCATGACCGGCGGCGGGATCAGCCATCTGGACTGGGGAAAAAAAGAAGCCGTTGGTGGGTCTGCATACGAGATTCTCAAGGATGAACCCGGGAATGAAGTCTATCGAAGGATTTTCAAAGACCTTGTCAACAAACACAACATACAAGTAATTTACGACCATCGTCTGGGTAAAGTTGATCGCAGTGAAAATGCTATCGAATCTATAACACTTGATTACGCTCCCGTAGATCAAACAGGCTGTCCTACTCCAAAGCCAGCAATGTCGCAAGCAGTTAAAGTTCATGCAAAAGTCTTTATCGACTGCTCATACGAAGGCGATTTGATGGCCACTAGTAAAGTGTCTTATACATGGGGCCGCGAATCGAAACAACAGTATGGAGAATCCCTCGCAGGCGTACGCCCGAGCTTGTGGGTGTATGATATCGACCCTTATGTAGAACCCTCAAATCCAGAAAGCGGTTTGTTGCCATTGATTCAGGACATCGAAATGGGCCCGCTCGGCAGCACCGATAAGCTGACAATGGGTTACTGCTTTCGCTTTAAATTTGGCGATGGATACCCAATTCCTGAGCCGGAGAACTATGATCCTGCCGAATTTGAACTCTTCCGCCGTGCCTTCCTGCAGGAGATTGATATTTTGCGTAACCGAAAAATGAGAGAACAGGTGGGTGTGATTACCGAATCACAGGGATATTTGTTTCATAGTGGAACCGGTAATCTGAGCAGATCCCTTCTGACAATTACAAACTACGGCTGCAATGCCGGCTATCCCGACGGTGATTGGCCTGAGCGTTCCAGGGTATGGAAGTTCCATCAGGACTATCTGTGCAAGCTTGTCCATTTTCTTAAAACCGACCCTTCTGTTCCCCAGGACCTGAAAAAGCAAGCCGAAGATCTTGAACTGCAAAAAGGCGTATTCGATGAAACACAGGGATGGCCCAACCAACTTTATATCCGAGAAGCACGCCGAATGGTTTCATCTTATGTCATTACACAAAAAGATCTCGAAGGCAAGACCGACCCCGAACATTCGATCGGTTTGGCATCCTATGGCGTCGATGACTGGCCATACGCCACGGTCGTTGAAAATGGGAAAGTGGCATTACAGGGTGGTGAGTTTTCCATTTTATATCTGGATAATGGCAGGTACGATGGAATTTATAAGATTCCCTATGAAGCGATAGTTCCTTTGAAAAGTGAATGTACAAATCTACTGGTACCGGTATGCTGTTCGGCCAGTCACATTGCCATGACATCGATTCGTATGGAGCCCGTCTGGATGATTTTGGGAGAGTCGGCCGGGGTTGCCGCTGCGATGGCTGCTGCCGAGGAGACGGCTGTGCAGGATGTTCCCTACAAGCTGCTCAAAGCGAAGTTGTTGAAATTAGGGCAGAAACTGAATCGATAATTCTATGTTTTGGTAGAAACCCTGTGTTCTTATTAATCGGAAATTTAATTTATCTACTTGGAGAGATCATGAAACGTACCATCCTTGCAATGACTGTAGTATTCGTTCTTTCTGGAAGTCTTATTGCTGACGTCAAACTGCCTGCGGTCATTGGTGATTCCATGGTTTTGCAGCGTGATACCAAAGTGGCTGTCTGGGGTTGGGCCGATCCGGGCGAAAAGGTCACGGTGCGGGGTTCATGGAGTTGGTTTTGGAATAAAGGAGTCTCTGCGACCACTGATAAAGACGGCAAATGGAAAGTGATGCTGAAAACCGCCGGTGCTGGCGGCCCTTACACCGTTAATATTAAAGGCAAGAACACTATTGAGCTAAAGGATGTTTTGCTCGGCGAAGTTTGGGTCTGTTCAGGACAGTCTAATATGGAGTGGAACTTTGCCAGGTTAAAAAGCTCCGGCGGCCAGGTAAAAGAACAGGCAGTAGCAGATGTTGCCGCAGCACATTGGCCCGAAGTCCGACTATTTACGGTCGATAAAGCCACATCATCTGTCCCGCTGGATGACTGTACTGGCAATTGGTCATCTTGTACTCCGGAAACGGTCGAACCATTTTCAGCGGTTGGATATTTCTTTGGCGCTCATATTCACAAAGAAATCGGTGTCCCTGTCGGCCTGATCCACAGCTCCTGGGGCGGAACGGTGGCAGAGGCATGGACAAGCCGTCCGGTCATCGACAAGTTTGGTGAGTTTGAAGAACGCCTCAAAGCGGTCGACGAAGACATGAAGCTTGGGATAGAGACAGATGAACAGATGGCCAAACGCCTTGATCTCTGGCAGCAGAAGTATGACCAGGCGGCTGTTGGCGAAAAGCAAAAATGGTTTAGTCCTTCTTTCGATGACAGCGATTGGGACAAGATGCCCGTTCCGGGCTTTTGGCCAGATATCAATGGACATGCATTTGACGGCATCATCTGGCACCGGCATGTCGTCGATCTGCCTGCGGACTGGAAAGGCAGGGATCTCGTGATTGAACTCGGGAAAATAGATGACAACAGTGTCACATGGTTCAATGGCCAAATGCTCGGCTCTACGACTGGCTATAGCGTGGACCGAGAATTCAAGATCGATGCTGCAGTGGCTAAGGTTGGAGAAAATCTGGTCTGTGTCAAAGTGATTGACAGATGGGGCTATGGCGGACTCTATTCAGAGCCTCAAGATTTGAAGATCTATCCTGAAGATCAACCGGATAGAGCGATTGGCCTGGCAGGGAACTGGAAATATAAGCCCACGGTTGATTTTGCCGTGATCGGTAAAAAGCCCGGAAGAGACCGACTTGGGCAAAACAGTCCGACGGCCTTGTATAATGGAATGATAGCGCCATTGATCCCGTATGGGATAAAGGGGGCGATCTGGTATCAGGGCGAATCAAACCGTCGTATGGCTGAGCAATACGGAAGACTGTTTCCTCTTATGATACAGAACTGGCGCCACGACTGGGGCCAAGGTGATTTCCCGTTTTATTATGTTCAGATTGCACCATACAAATATGAGGACCCGGATGGCACTCCCGGTGCGCTGCTACGAGAGGCCCAGTTTAAAACGCTCTCTATGAACAATGTTGGAATGGCTGTTACGATGGATATTGGCGACTCCGAAGACATTCATCCGACGAATAAGCGGGATGTCGGAAAAAGGCTCGCCTTATGGGCACTGGCCAATAATTACCGACAAAAGGATCTTGTCTATAGCGGCCCCTTATATGAATCGATGCAGATTGAAGGGTATAAGATCCGGCTGAAGTTCAAGCACGTCAACGGAGGACTTGTCTCCAAAGGGGGCGAGTTGACTCACTTCACAATCGCCGGCCCGGATAGAGAATTCGTTGAAGCCAGAGCAGTGATAGAGGATGACACTGTCGTTGTCAGCAGCGCTGCCGTAAAGGAGCCGGTCGCGGTTCGTTACGGGTTCACCAATGCAGCCCAGCCAAACCTGTTTAATCAGGCCGGCTTACCGGCCTCGTCATTCAGGACCGATGATTGGCAGTGTAAACCAAACTTTGTGTTTATTCTGGTCGATGATCTGGGCTGGACGGATCTGGGCTGTTTTGGCAGTTTCTTCTATGAGACCCCTCACCTCGATAAGTTTGCTGCCGAATCCATGAAATTTACAAATGCTTATGCGGCGTCTCCGGTGTGCTCTCCAACCCGTGCCAGCATCATGACCGGTAAATACCCCGCTCGGATGGACACGACGGACTGGTTTGGTGCACCGCAGCCGCAAACAGCAAAGAATCACCGGACCAAAGACAAACCCCTGCTTCCGGCACCTTATTCTGAAACAATGTCTTTAAAAGAGGTGACCCTGGCAGAAGCGCTCAAAGAACGCGGGTACAAAACGTTTTTTGCAGGAAAATGGCATTTGGGCCAAACAGAAGAATACTGGCCGGAACATCAGGGATTTGATGTCAATAAGGGCGGCTGGTCACGCGGCGGCCCCTACGGTCCGGGCAAGTACTTTGTGCCCTATGGCAATCCCCGGCTCAAAGACGGGCCAGAAGGCGAGCATTTGCCGGACCGACTGGCCACCGAAACAGTGGAGTTTATCAAGAATAATATAAATCAGCCCTTCCTGGCCTATTTATCCTTTTACTCCGTGCATACACCGCTGCAGAGCCGTGAAGACTTAAAGCAAAAGTATTTGGAAAAGAAGCAGCGATTGGGCTTGAAACCCGAATGGGGCAAAGAGGACCGGCAAAAAGTCCGCCTCGTGCAGGAACATGCCGTGTATGCCGGCATGGTTGAAGCAATGGATGCCGCCTGCGGAAAAGTTTTGAGTGCTTTGAAAGATTTGGGGCTGGATGATAATACCGTGGTGTTCTTCATGTCCGATAACGGCGGGCTTTCGACAGCAGAAGGGCATCCAACCTCTAATCTGCCTTTGCGCGGAGGCAAGGGGTGGATGTACGAGGGCGGCATCCGCGAACCGATGATGGTCAAATGGCCGGGCGTAACCCCAGCGGGCACAGTCTGTGACGAACCGGTGACCAGTACAGATTTTTACCCCACAATGCTGGAGATGTCCGGATCGCCGTCAAAACCGGACCAGCATGTTGACGGGAAAAGCTGGGTGCCTTTGCTCAAGGGCAAAACGCTGGAGCGGGGTCCGTTGTACTGGCATTATCCGCATTATGGCAACCAGGGGGGCAGTCCCGCTTCTGCGATACGTGACGGAGACTGGAAGCTGATTGTGTTTTATGAAGACAACCGCGGGATTGAATTATATAATCTCAAAGATGATATCAGCGAGACAAAAAACTTAGCACCAAAACACCCGCAGATCGTTCAAAAACTTCACACAAAGCTGAAGGCATGGCTCAGCAGCGTGGAGGCCAAGTTTCCTTCGCCAAATCCTGATGCGAAGCAAGAAAATTAGCTGGCTGTAACCGGGAAGGTTGGCTTCGAAAAAACGGTTTCGGCAAGCGCCCCGGGGTTGCCCGGGGGAATCTGCTAAAAAGGTTTAGAGTGACCCGGCCAGCCAGTTCCCGGCCAATTGTGAAAAATCATTCATGCCGACGGATCCGCTTTCATCAATGTCTGCTCCGTTGCAGTGATGAGGTACTTCACAGGTGTTAAGCCACTCTGAGGTCAGGATAGAAAGATCAAGCAGATCGACCGTGTCGTCGACATTCAGGTCCCCGGCCAGTTCTGTAAAGCCTGAGAATGGTGCCAGGGGAGGATTGAATAGGTTGTTGTCTTCGGTAGAGTTATAGTTGAAAAACAGGTCATCCGTGGTATTGAAATACAAAACGTCCTGGCAGAAATAATTTCGAGTGGCTCGGCTGTAGTAGCAATACAGGCCTCGGTCATTGCCGTAGCAGACATTATTGAAACTAAAGCCG
>CALKKA010000076.1 GCA_937995495.1 uncultured Phycisphaerae bacterium | reverse complement strand
AGTCTTTCTTTTGCGGAAGCATCGGCATTTTTATCCGCATCGATCTCAATGCCGATCTGTACCTGTTCGGCGCAGGCCTGCGCCCTCAGATCGGGATTATTCTCACCGATCCCGCCGGTGAAAACAACCGCGTCAACCGTTCCCAGGACCGCCGTGTAGGTGCCGATGTATTTCCTGATGCGGTATGTGAAAATTTCTATCGCAAGATTCGCCCGCGGGTCACCGGCGGCAGCCAGCTCTCGGAGATTTCGCATGTCGTTGGACTGGCCGGAGATGCCGAGCAGACCGCTTTTACTATTGCAGAGTGTATTAAGCTCTTCAACGCTGTAACCCTTGTCGGCCAGATAGAACAGGATCGCTGGATCAATGTCCCCGCAGCGTGTGCCCATAACAAGGCCTTCCAGAGGTGTCAGTCCCATCGAGGTATCGACGGACCTGCCGTTTTTGACCGCTGTGATCGAGCAGCCATTGCCAAGATGGCATGTGATGATGTTGGCGCCGTCTTTGCCCATCAGGTCGGCGGCACGGCTTGTAACATACCGATGGCTAATACCATGAAAGCCGTAACGGCGGACACGATATTGTTCGTACAACTCATACGGCAACGCATACAGGTAGGCCACCTCCGGGATCGTCGTGTGAAATGCGGTGTCAAAACAGGCAACCTGTTTGGCACCAGGAAGGTCGTGCTGAGAGGCAAGGATCCCCGTCAGGTTGGGTGGATTATGCAACGGCGCAAGGTCGGCAAACTTTTCGATGGAAGCGACAACCGAATCATCGATCAGCATCGAATCACTGAACTCTTCGCCACCATGTACCACCCGGTGGCCGACGGAGGCGATCTCTGAAGCATCCTTAAGAACACCGTATTGGGGGTCGACCAGCGTCGCCAAGATCAGGCTCATCGCCTGTTCATGGTCAGCAATGCTCTTTCCAATATCATGGGTCTGCCCACCGGCGGTCTGTGATAACCGGGAACCCGCATCACCAATGCGCTCGACAAGTCCTTTTGCCAAGACAGCTCCTTCGGGCATCTGAAAAAGCTGGTATTTGACAGATGAACTGCCTGCGTTTATGACGAGTACTTTCATTTGTCTTGTTAATTAAAAATCAGCATAAACATTTCAATTTGCATCAGTGCCCACATGCATGCTAAGAACATCACCAGACACCACCGGATGAGTTATAGCCGATACGCCCCCCTTAACGCAACCGATGATTTGTTTTATTTCCCTGCCAAATTCGAGGCCAGGTCTTTTTCTAAATCGCCCAATATCTCGCTTAGACATTGATTCATCGCGGCGATACAGGCCGAAGCCGTTTTTCCATCCAAAGACAGGGTCGCTGAATAGGTATTCTGGAAGCGGATCGTCGGATTGTGATTATGCTTTTCAAGCAGAAAAAAAGATAGCTCCAACACAGCCTGCTTGTTGCCTTTATCCCGAACATCGGCGACGATCTGCTTGATGTGACCTTCGAGTATAAGTGTCGGCTCGAAGGAACTGACCGGTAAAAGAACCTCCGCAAATACACCCGACTCGGAAAGCCAGTCTCGGGTCTGGTCAGTCATCATGGCAGACGGCGAAACAAAATATTCATTATAGAAATCCGACTCATACTGATCATCATCCGTGCGATAGACAAGCCCCTTGCCCTGAAATGCCGGCGCAATCGAGAATGGCCGAACCGCAAGAACCGTCTTGGGGGCCGCTTTTAGGGATGGGCCGCCCCGCTGTGCATCCAACAGGAAGGTGTCTTTAACGATGGCTGTTCGCTGGGCACACCCTGAACATAACAGTGCAATCAACACCCCCATTGCCATTAATCTTGTTGTCTGTCTATTCATTTTAGTACCTCCTTTTTCTCAGGCGGTTGACTGAATATCAACTCGGACGGGTTTTTCTTAAGTTCTTCGGTTAAATTTTTCAGATTTTCTGACATCTGCTTGAAATTCTCCAGCATTTCAACAATTTGCGGGCTCCTGGAGAGTACGAGTTGGTCAATGCGTGCCAGCGTTAGATTCATTTGGTCGACCAGTTCGGCGACATTGGCCAGGTCCTCTTTCGGTGTGGGATTCTCAAGAAGCGCTTTGAGACTCTGATTCGTCTGTCGAATCTCCTCAATAAAATGGGATGCCTCTCTACTTAGCGTTCCAACCTGGGCGTCATTGACCGCTGTGTTGACGGATTCCAGAACATTATTAATATTTTCGCCAATTTTTTCGGTTTCAATCTGTTCCAGTCGATGCAGAATTTTGTCCACGGAATCCTTCATCGTCGTAAAGTCGCTGGGGGCCGAGGGAATAAAGAGGTGTTCCGGTTCCCATGGGAACCCTTTCAACGGAAATCGGCTCGGATCAAGATAGCCTGCCTCGATAAAACCCTGACCGGTCAGAAGATTTGTTGACAGTTGCAAACGAAGGCCGTTCTTAACAAGGGCGTCCAGATGCTCCTGATTTTTTTTCCTTTCTGCTTCTGGAAAACGCCCAGCCTGAACGGAACAAATAACCCGCACCAAAGATCGGTAAGGCGAAGAGGGATCTTCCACCTCCGGCGAGCGGTAATCGTGCCTGACAAAGCTGATCGTCTCGACAACTCCGACTTGTACCCCCTGCTCAAGAACCGGAGACCCCGGAGCCAATCCGGACACCGGATCTGCAAAATAAGACTCAAAAAAAGTCTTCTCTTTTTCAAACACACCCGATCCAAAAAGAATGATGGCAGTTACCAACAGGAACAGGGCAATCAGGATAAACAAGCCCAATTTGAAGTAATTCGGCTTTGTACTCATCGGAAACTCCTATGCAATAAAAGGTTTTTCTTATTCATCGGATGCCTGACGGTTAAAAAACTGACGCACCCAGGGATTGTCGCTGTTGGCCTGTAATTCATGGGGCTTTCCCGTGGCGACAACGGTTTTGACATTTCGGTCCAGCATAATGCAGCGATCCGCAACAGTAAAAATACTCGGTAGTTCGTGCGTGACAATAACAAATGTAATTTTCAGGGTTCTTGAAAGCTGAAGGATCAATTCATCCATCTGGGCCGAGGTAATCGGATCCAGACCGGCCGAGGGTTCATCGAGAAACAGGATTTTTGGATCCAGTGCCATCGCGCGAGCAATCGCGGCCCGTTTTCGCATTCCGCCGCTGAGATCTGACGGCATTTTGTCCGCGGCATCTCCCAATCCCACCTGATTGAGCCGCATCTGGGCAATCGATTCCATCGCACTTCGCGGCAGGTCGGTAAATTCTTCTAAGACCAGGCAGATATTCTCCATCAGGTTCATCGATCCGAACAGCGCTCCATTCTGGTACATCACTCCGAATGATCGTAATGCTTTATTGTAGTCGACCTCACTGGCGTCAACGATCTGTATGCCGTCGACATAAATCTCACCGGAAAATGGCCTCGCAAGCCCGATCATGAACTTGAGCATCGTGCTTTTGCCGCAGCCGGACCCCCCAAGAATAATAAACACCTCGCCTTGATGGACATCAAAAGTGATGTCTTTAAGGATCACGGTCTCGCCGTAACCGCCGGTCAGATTTTTAACCTGAATAATTTTTTCCAATTGCTCGGCCATATGATTTTATATCCCCAAGCTATAATAAACCACAGCAAAGATGCCATCGACTACAACGATCATAATAATACAGGTCACCACAGCACTGGTGGCCGAGTCGCCTACGGCACTGGCCCCTTTGCCCGTGTGCAGGCCCCGCAGACAGCCGATGGCCGCAATGAAATAACCAAACACTACTGTTTTGACCAAGCCGCTGAACAAATCAGTCAGGTCCGCTGCCGCCCGGCATCGGTCCCAAAAGACGATGGGTGAAAAACCCTCCATCGCCATCACGGCCTGTGCCCCGAATAGCGCAAACAGATTATTGAACAGTGTCAGCAGTGGCAATGCCAGCACCAGGGCCATTACTCGCGGAACGGCTAAGAACCGTACCGGATCGATCCCAAAGGTGTGCAGGGCATCCAGTTCTTCATTGACCTTCATCGTGCCGATCTCGGCGGCAAAAGCCGACCCGCTGCGGCTGGCTAAGATAAAGGCGGTGATCAACGGAGCCATTTCTTTAAACATGGTCAATGCGATCAGATCCGCCACATAGATCTGGGCGCCAAATTGCGACATCGCGACTGCCGATTGGAACGCCAGGATCAACCCGATCAAAAATCCCAGCAAGATGGTGATATTGATCGCGTCGGCACCGGCTTTTTCAGCCAGAAACCAAAACTCACGCCACCGAATCTGATGCGGTTTCAGAAGAGAGGTCACCAACTTATAGGCCAGTTCACCTAAGAAGCTGATTTGCTGCTTCATGTCGTCCATGACGCCGTAGCCGCCCCGGCCGAGGTCCTCAGCCACTTGCCGAAATGATGACGGCGGAGCAGATGCCACCGCAAGCCCCTCCAATGTACTGTCTTCCAACAGCTGCTGGAACGAGGGTTTTAGGTGAATGATCTCGAACGAGCGATTTGACTCCTCTTGGGTCCGTTGGATACTTAATAAAAACGCAATGCCCGCCCCATCCAAATTCTTCAGTGCTGAGGCATCAACTGTGATTTTATCGGGCGCTGAACGCTTTAATTGCTGAAAGACGGCGGACCAGTTCCGACCCACACACTCGGTATCCAGCCGCCCGGTGAGTATAATCAGAGCGCCGTCATCTTTCTTTTGGACCTCAATGGCAGACATCGTAAATCCTGTCAAAGTTATGACAACTGCAGTTCATTGCAGGCATTAGACCCGTTTGGGTCGGCCGGTGCAAGTGTATTTATTGGGGCGGGAATGTTTTTAGCAGTTCCTGAACAGCGTATCGAGCCCGTTGGTTTCTTTCTTCATCTGTGACGTCGGCTAATGCAATATTCGCATTGCACAGACCCCGCCATACAGGCTTTAGTGTGGCGGTATCAATCACATCGATTACAAGAGCCCCTTGAACAAAGTCATCCGGAACACCGACCACCGTCATCCAGTCCTGTCCGTCCTCTTGTGTGCGTTCGGCAAGGATACTCATACTGTACTGGGCCACGAGCTGGTAATCGACGATATAGTCGATCTCGTCCTTTGCTGGTTTATAACTTTTGGAGGCAAGCTCGTCTTTGATCGCATCTCGCAGACGACGAACAATGACCTTTGCCTCCTCAGAAACCGCCTCCTGTTCGGGACGCTGTGGCAAAAATGCGTAGCTGGCCGATTTCGGAAAAGCCGCTGACGGCTCATATGCCGTAATGATCTGAACATCCAACAAGGTAACGGGCTGTTCCACTGATGTGCTGCACCCAGAGACAATCATGATTGCCATAACGCAATTGATTACTATAAGAATTGTCTTCATTTTCTCTTCCTTTCCCATTTGAGTTTTCTCATTTACCCACTTATTTTACCTTCAATTACATTAAGTGAAACCTTTTTCTTTCACTCAGAAATAAAATATCCTGCAATTGATCGGTCGTCCGAACCTGCTGCCAGTATTGCTCGAAATGGGCAGACTGGACAATCTGGGCTATCGCCGCAAGAGATTTCAAATG
>CALKKA010000075.1 GCA_937995495.1 uncultured Phycisphaerae bacterium | reverse complement strand
CGATTTTGGAACAGAAATCACCCTTTTGGATTGATATTTTAGCGCAAACGCGAGAAGCCCATTAATAATAGTAAGTCATGGACATATTGACTTTCCAGTTGTTCTTGGTTTTTTTAACTTTTTCGACACTCAACACCTCGCATTTCAACTCCGGCCAGCGGAGCAGCATCGCGGAAAGAAACTGCGCGAGTTTTTCAATGTCAATGCTTTTGATCACAATCGTGGCCGACCGTGTCTCTCGCCCGGCCCGCTTGGTCTGTCCCCGAACGGTTAGATTGTAATTTGAGTCTGAGATCGAGAAAACACGCGCAAAATCATTGATCGTTTTGGTGAAGTCAAACTCTTCCGGCTTTGCCTTTTGGTCAACTTTGTAGTCCAACCGTTTCGGCTGTAAGGCAATAAGCTGTTTGATCTGCTTCTCGACGGATTCAAAATCCGACCGGCTCTGCTCCCATGCCTCAATGGAGGCCGGATAGAAGACAAAACCCGCCAGGATCGCCCAGAGTCCGGCTATGACCGGAACCGCTATGTAGTAAACAGTTGGATTTTTATAATCAATCTTCATCGTCTTGACTCACTTTTCTTGGGTTCAAAGGTTATATCAAAACCGTCGCGGCGGTCCGCCCCGGCGGTCAACCGCTCGGAACTCAACTCAATCCGCGGGTGCTTTCTAATTTGATCAAAAAAGGCCAGCGAACCGGAACGGCTGTTCGTATCCCCTTTAACTTTCATCGAACGTTCGGTTATCGTGATCTGCTGAACATTAACATCCACCTTTTTCGGCGTATCATTGAGTGCTTCAAAGAGAAAGGTCAGTTTCGCGGGTACGGATTTGTCTCCGCCAGGCCCGATTCCCTCTTCCATTTGTTTGGCCCGGACAAGTTCTCGTCTTAGACCCGAACTGACCGACATGCCCCGAGGCGGGGCCTTACCAAATGTTGCCGCTCTATATTCAGACAGTGCTTTTTTATTTAATCTGCGGGTATACCCCTTCATTCGAAAGGTCTTGAGCTGAAAGAAAACGGCCACAGAGACCAAAAGGATCGTCAAGGAAATCCCGATTACCCGTAAACTGCTCTGGACCACTTTCCGCCGGCCCTGATAGGGCATAAAGTCCCGGCGGAAATCTGTTTTGTGACCGCGTGTTTTTCCCGCCAGCGCCGCCCCATAGGCAATCATCAGTTCATGAGGCGATATTGATCCCTCGTCGTTTACTATCTCAGCAAGGGCATTCTCAGGCACGATTGTCTGAACTTCCAAGCCAGTCCGCTGAACCAGCAAATCGGTGTCTACATTGTCCATTTGACCCATCAGGAGGATGGTTGTCATCGGATGCTCAGGATCACCTCCCCCTCTCGATAGCATTATTTCGCGTGAAAGAACGCCCGTTACATCCTGTCCTTTTCCAATCAGAAAAGTACGCCCCGCGGGAGCAAAGTCCGCTTGGGGCCGGATCATATAACAATTGGATGGCGACAAGACGACAAATATCGCATCATTCCGTTCGGACAGACCGGCACAATGCAAGAGTGACCGCGCCAGGCACACCACATCCGGCTCCATAAAGACCGGGTCCAGAGTGCCTTCCTCCATGTCCAGCAGCATATCGGTCAAAAGCTGGCGGTCGGCCGTGTAAACGGTCACCTCTGAGCCGACCGGAGCCTTCCCGGTCATATCGAAGGCCACCGCCAAATTCATGGCATCCGTCGCTGCCGCCTCTTCCGCATCGAACTTGATCGTGCTTTCCACCTGATGGTAATCGTCAAACTCCGAGTGCAATTTATACTGTGAGTAGTAAGCGCAATCGACAGCGACAAAGGCCTCGTCGAATTCGGTGCCCTGCCGCATCACAGCCCGTGCAGCCTGCACTGCAATGACAGCGGGTTCATTCTCATCCGGTACGATGTCCAGCTTATGTAAAACGGAACCATCCGAACCGGAGGACACCCAGACCGCGACGGCCTTATCCTTGGAAAGGAACAATCCTAAACTTGGTTTTTCGTTCACGCTGCTAACTCCCGATTTATCACTTTTTATTATTGTTCATAGAGAATGACAAGCTGCTGAGTATTTCTCCCTTCTTTGACGACAGTCGCCACTGCTGAACTGCTGGCACCGCCGCTGCGACTGGTAATGCGAACCTGAAAGAAGGTACTCGTCGTTGTCAGATAATTATTAAGATTTTTCATGGTGTCTGCATCAAGCCCCCCCAGTTCTTTTAACTCGTCGATCTTCTGAAACGGCTTTTCTTTTCTTTGAGTGATCACCTCCTGAACAAACTCAGGCAGATCGAAAGAGTCCATCGCAAGCGAAAAGGTGGCCTCAAGGACATGCCGCGGCGCCGTGTTGATATTCACTCGCTGAGAGCCCCAAAGAGACAGATATTTAAGAGGGCTTTCAATCCGTTCGCCGGTATCAGGCAGCGGACGGGCCAACAACTCTTGATCCAGCAGGGAACTGTGAAAGAGCTTGGCAAAATCCGTTGTATGGGCGACGGCCGGCCGCTTTTGGGTCGTGGTTGACCGGACTGTGCGGGACGCGGTACGGCGAGAGGTCCTCCTGCGTGAACGGGAGGTTCGGGCCGGCGTTCTAGCGGCGCGTGTCGTGGTACTCTTCAGCAAAATCGGGCCGGGGTTCAGCGTAAAGGCTTTCTTCCCGTGGATTTCGTCCATGGCTTCGGTAATCGCTGTCTCCAACTCGCGAAGCTGCTGCTGATCCCAGGACATCCACTCACAAAAAGTCTTTAATGCGTTTTCGGCCTGCTTGTTCGCCTCTTTGGAATTTGTTACCAGCCAGCTTAAGGGCATCTTGGCATTTTCATCCTCAATCGTGACCGTTATTTGACAGGGACCGATCTCCAGATCGATCGGCTCGGTCACATAAGGCCAGGACGCCCCGTAAGGACCCGGCACAACCACATCGTTCGGATCCAGTTCAACGACATACAGCTCTTCGTCCGCATCGTATGGATCGGTTGTCGTGTCATTTGCATCATCATATGAACCAACCGACACATCACTAACACCATCGGACCCGCCGCCGAACAGGCCAATTAACCCGGACAGCATATCCCCGGTGCTCAGCGGGGCCGGCTCTGTCAATGAGGCGCCCTCCCTGAGGACCGCCTCGATCTGTTCATCGGTCGCCGTTGCGGCCCAAGTTGCGATAAACTCAGCAAATTCAGCCTGATTCATCAAGAATACATCTGAAAAATCCGGATCTCCCTCTCTTTGGGCCAGTATGAAGTTTTTGGCAGGCAATGTATTGAGAATATATTTCATCGCAGAATCCAGTCCATACCGCGCGCGTTGATATTCAATCATATAAGATTGACGGCGCTTGGCCATCGACATCTGGACCGCCAGCCCGGTGGTCAGCGAAGCCAACACCACCAACACGATCACCGTTACCAGCAGGACAAATCCTGAGGGGCG
>CALKKA010000074.1 GCA_937995495.1 uncultured Phycisphaerae bacterium | reverse complement strand
TTCACGAGTATCTTTCGTGGTATGTTCGCCCATAAATTTCGGGTAAGAATTATGATTGCCGTGGGCTGCAACGTCGAGATTGTTTCCCCTGTCATTGATAAATTTAGCCGAAGGATGATATCGCCTTTTGCTCAGATGTTTCCTGAGCAGTTCGATGTTGGCGTGACCGGGGCGTTCGGGGTCCTCTTCGATACCCTTTATGCCCTTGACGACCCCCAGCCGACGGCCGAAGAAGACGCCAAGCTCGTTGATCAGGTCGTCATAGATCTCATCGTCACAACGATCATCAAAACCTGTGCCCCGATCGCTCATCGAAAAATAGACTTTGCGATCCAGATCGCTGACACCTTGGATACTTCGTGTGCATTCAGGGTCCACCTGAATAAGAACTGCCGCACGAACATGAAAGCTCATGAACAAAGCGATCAGCAGCATTAATTGACATAAAAAATTATACTGTTTATTCATCATCGGTCTTTCTTTATTCGTATTCTAAATCCGCATCGATCTCATGCCTCAACTCTTGCTGCTCGTGTTCGAAATCGGCTCTGATACGCATGAACACCCAAATCGTTGAACCCGCAAACAGGCCCAGGTTAACCAGGCCCAACATGGGTTCACCCAGGAGCAGTTTACCAATGGCGAAGACAAGGGAGCCGACGCTGATAACGGCTAAGGCCCATGACAGCATCGTGCGTCCAAATGTCTCGGGCGCATGATAGTCAACATCCATCTGGTCGATGACACGACGCCACAAAAACTTCGGAGGCCTTGCTTTTCTGACAAACTTTTTAAGATGTTCGATATCATTGGGCTTGCCAAGCAGAGAAACTATCACCGAAACCGCTATCACCATTGCACTGAGCAATATCATACGTGCCCCCAGCAGATCGCCATCCGTACTAAAGTTGGTCTCTTCATCAAGATTAAGAACCATACGTGCCGGAGCATCGAACACCTTGAATATCAACAATGCAAATCCGAATACCCATGCGGTTACCGTCCCTGCCAGGTCACCGGCGGTATTCAGTCGCCACCAAAGCCATCGCATGAGTCCAACCACGATCACACCGGGAATAATCACCCAGCAGATTTGCAATAACTGTTCAATGCTGTCAGCCATACAGGCGATCACACCGCCGAGAATAGCCATGAATAAAGTGGCAATGCGAGAGACATTGACATAATGCTTTGTCGTCGCATCACGAACAATGAATCGTTTATAAAGATCGTTCACAACGTATGATCCGCCCCAGTTGAACAAGGTTGTCACGGTCGAAATAAAGGCGGCGATGAGAGCTGCGACTAATACGCCACGCAAGCCCGGGCCCAGAATCGTCACCATCATCTTGGGATAAGCACTGTCATGGTCCGTCAGATCCGGAAAAACGATCATTGAACACAACGCAACAATGACCCACGGCCAGGCCATGATCGGATAATATAAAATTGAGAAAAATAAAACACAATAACTGGAATTCTTACTGTCTTTGCATGCCAAAATACGCTGAGCCGCATAGTCTCCACAATAGGCTGCACCCCACCAAAAAATGAAAAAGATACCGATGGCATTCCACACAGACATCTGTGTCGCTCCGCTGCCAATTTCAGGAGCGATCGCTAACGTGTGTCCCGGCCAGTGCTCGATCGCCTTAAGTTGTTCAACCATCGCATCGAGGCCGCCGACATAGCGAACGGACATAACCGCTAAAAGAATCGTACCGGCAGTCGCTAAAAGAAATTGCAATGCACCGGTTGCAACAACACCCCACAACCCGGCCGCCATACACATCGCAAGACCCAGCGCGATAACAATAACCGTCGTCCAGACCCGATACTCTTCCGGCAGTCCCATCGCCTCACGTGCAATGACTTCCATGGCCTTCACAACCCAGCCAATGATCAGAGGGCAGAAGAACAGCGCCTTCGAGCCCCCCTCCCAGAACCTCAAGACCGGTGCCAGTTTTCCGCTGTATCGATTTTCCAGAACCTCAACGTCGGTGATGACACCCAATCGCCGCCACAACCGTGCGAACAAAACAGCGCCCAAACCATAGCCGATAAGCGGGGCCCAATAAACCCAAACGGATTGAACACCGCCGGTCCTGACACGCGCGCTGACCCATAATGGCGTATCCGAAGCAAAGCCGCTTGCCACCCAGGCCATGGCACAGACGTACCAGGGCAAAGCCCGTCCAGAAACGAAAAATGAAGAGATATTTGCGCTGGCCTTTTTGGTGAAAATAAGACCCACCCCCATTGATCCTAATAGAAACACTACAACGATGGCCCAATCAATGGGGCTTAATGCCTGTACCTCAACGGTCCCTAACACCTGAGCCTGAATCATGAAATTCTCCAAAAACATCCAATATCTATTTTTTCAATCCCATCTTTTCAAACGGAATGTCGTTAAAGCCGGGAATTTTTTCAAAGACCTGGGCGTCCTCTCGAAAACGAAAGTCTTTTTCCTTTGCATTCTCAAATCCCGGGTCTTCGTTGGTCAACCAATTGTCCTTTTGCCGAAGTACTTTTTCATCTGCATCATCGATTTCAACGGCCTTGCCAACAAGGGGCTTGGATGGATTATAGATCACGTTTCGCTTAAATAGATTATTATCTGGAATCAGCCGATCTTCTTCAAGAAAGCGCAATAACTCAGGATACTTTTTACCATGCGGCATTTTCGAAAAATCATATTTCTCAAATAATGCGTTCCATCGCTTTTCGTACCATGGAATCCAGGATTTGCCCCACGTGGTCAACCAAAAGGCCGCATAATAGGGTTTTGCACAATCGACAAAAACATTGTTACGAACTTTAATATAGGAACCCCCGTGTACCATGACAGACCAGTCTGAAGCCACGGTCCCGATATTATAAAACAGGTTCTCCTCAACGACGAATGCATTGGTCGACGAATCAAAATAAACGGCGCCTTGTTTGCCAATATCGTCGCCTAATCCAATATCGTGAAAATAGTTCCTTCGAAGTATCGTTCCCCGCTCGGCAACACGTTCACCCAGATTGACATAAATAGCTGACATATCGCGCAGTTCATTCGGAACCGAGTGGAATTCATTGTACTCAATCAGATGGTCATTACCATAAATCATCATCCCCATATGAGGACCGTCATGGATCAGGCAGTTGGATACACGCTGACCCACCCCCCGAAGGGTAACGCCCGGATAGTAAACTTTATCCCAATACCCAAAATGATCAATTTCGCAATTACGCATCACATTGCCCGAGGGTGTTAATGTTTCAAAATCACCTCCCAGCAAATGAACGGCCGTGCCGCCGGTGTGGTGGATATGTGAATGGGTGATCTGTGTGCCAGTTCCCTCGATGTACATCCCGCCGGTTGTGAAGTTGCGAATCTCACACTGGTCGATGACAATATTTTTTGTCCCCTCACAGCGAACGCCGTAGCCTCGCCCGGCCTCGATCGTCACCCCTCGAAAGATGATATTCTCAGCATTTTGAAAATCCAAAACAGGCTCTTTCAGTAATGATGCGACCAATCCTTCCGGGTTGTCCGCCCAACCGTTCGGGGGGTAGACATATAAAAGACCGGTTTGACGGTCCAAATAATATTCTCCCGGTTGATCAATCTCCTCCAGCAGATTTTCAAAATAAAAATACCGTTGGTCATATTTTGTCGCGTTTGAACTTAGCACCCCCCCCTCGGTAATTCCATAGCGCAAGGTAATCGTTTTCTGAGAGGGATCTATTTTTGAAACTTTATTATAGTTCCAGGCCCAGGCTTTGCTGAAAAAGCCGGACACCCATATGTCATCAGCCTGTTGCCATTTTTCAGGACGCCACAGGTTATCGTCTTGAGATTCAAAACAAAATGTCCCGCCGCTTTGCCAGAATTCGGGAGTGTCATCGTTATCCCAATCCCACGTGGGTCCTGCATCGATGACCTCTGCCAATGTCAGATGCCCGGCATTCGGCCAGCGTGCAATCGTTAGCCGCTGCCCTTTGTAAAACAATTCCATCGGAGCCGGCTTTTTTAATTGACCATGCGGCATGTCCGGATCGTGGTCCGGGAAACCACGCAACGACAACTGACCATAATCTTTGATACCATGCTGATGCAAATCAACTGACAGAACCGCATTTCGGGCTTCCGGACTCATCATCCGCGCCAGGATCGATGAATCCTCAACGGGGCTAAACCACTTTTTAAGGAGTTCTTTGCCTCCAATAAGTGTCACAGATTCATCCTGATAGGCAGTGAAAAGAATGGGGACGTCTTTCGTTCCAGAATCTTCCGCCAAAAAAGTCAGTGATTGATCGAATGCATATACCCCCTCATGCAGGTACACCGTGATCTTCTTCTTGCCTTTGAGGTCGTTCTGTTGAAGAAACTGCTGGGCATGACGCAGCGTTTTGAAAGGTTTCGTCTCAGTGCCGGGATTCGTGTCATCCCCTTCCGGTGACACATGAAAAGACACCGTCGTTCGCTGTGCGGGCGTCGTCTGCAGACTGCATGACACAGACCAAAAGACAACCATACACAAACAAACTACGAATCCCGAAAGCTTCATCAAGTCATTCCCTTACAATCATAAAATGGCACAATTTGCCTCACAACAGATCACTGATACATCTATCGGAAGTGAAATCCCACTGCTGTATCCTTGACTTTGAACATAAACACCATACGAATTGACACTTTACGTGAAAGGCAATCAAATACCGTTGGCACCTTAGAGAACGGCAGTGACTTTAGCTTCCTTTCGGCCATCAACATGATCAATTGTATCGCCTTCAACGGACTTGCCATCAACCTGCATCGATTTGATCCCTTTGCAGTCTCCGGTTTCTAGTTTAATGGTAATATGATATTGACAGCCTCTAAATAAGCGTTGGACCTGAACTTCTTTGCCCTTCCACGCGGACGGCAAACACGGATCGACAACAAGGCCCTTCCAAGCGGTCCTGATTCCCAGGATATGCTGAGAGGCATAAACATACATTCCCTGGGCGGTTCCCGTGACCCAGGACACATTCGCCAGTCCGAAACGATCGGAATCCGGGCCAAAAATATTGGACGAATAGACATAGGGCTCCGCTTTATACCGCCATGCACCGGCTTTATCCATCGCAACAGCAGGAATCAGCTGCCGATAGTATTTCCACGCACGGTCACCCCGGCCGAGCATCGTTTCAGCAAGAATGGCCCAGCAGTTCGCATGGCAGAAAACCGATGCGTTCTCACCTAACCCCGGATTATAGCTTGTCATCGGTTGCTTAGGATCGGGAAACGTGGTGACCGGAGGATCGATCATTTTAATCCCAAGCTCTGAGTCCAGGCGATCTTTAACAACATCCATCGCCTGCTTGCCCCGGCCGTTCAGTGAGTAGCCGCTCATGACTGACCATGCCTGAGGAAGCACCCACACTTGCGCTTCGTAGTTATCCTTGGTTCCGAGATATTCACCGCTATCAAAAATAGCCCTTCGATACCACTGGCCATCCCACCCCTTTGTGTTGCATAGGTCCCGCTGCTCTTTATAAAAATTCTGATAGAACGCAACGTCCTCCTGTTTACCCATAACTTCTGCCATTTCAATGGCATACTTGAGCATATATCCCAGCTGCATCGACACCCAGATGCTCTCGCCTTTGCCCTCACGTCCGACGCGGAACATCTGGTCATTCCAGTCCGTCAACTGCAGCAGTGGAAAGCCCTGTCGGCCGCGTGTATTCCGCGTCCGTTCGACACTTTTTCTCATATGCTCATAAACGCTTCCCTCGCCGCCATCATAATAGGTTACTTTTTCATTAAGGAAATCCAGCCTCCCCTCTTCGGTGACGATCTCTCGTATGGTCTTGATGATCCAAAGATGGTCATCGGAATGTTTGGTTGTCTTGGGCGGCCAGCCTGCGTCATCATACATATAGTGATTCACTGAACCGTCGGTATACTGATGACTCAGCATCATGCGCGTCATCGCTTTTGCTGCATTCAGATCGAACGGGATCATCGACAGAATGTCTTGAGCAGAGTCCTTGTACCCCACCCCCCGATACGTCCCCGTGGCATAAAAAGAAATATTCCGTGAATACAGGAAATTTTTATGTGCCTGATATGGGTTCCAGGTGTTGACCATACGTTCAGCATATTCGTCAGGAAGATGGCATTGATATTTATTCAAATACCCTTCCCAGTGTTTATTCAATTGCTCGAATGATGTGTCAACAAACCCGGGAGCCTTGATCTTTTTCAAGCTTTCCTGCATTTCCTTTTGCGACGCTTCGGCTCCTAAGAAAACATTGACGGTTTGAGTCTCACCTGGCGACAAAGACAATTTAAACTGCAATGCACCGCAGGCATCACCGCCTTTGATCGCCGAATTGCTGCACCCTCCATGTTCGATCGCATACGGATCGGATTCAGATCGATAATTGCCGATAAATTCATCCCGGTCACCATCATAACCGTCGGGAACTCTGTCAGCGGTCATATAGACGATCGGTGGATATTGAGCCTGCAATTTAGCGGATGTCGACGTATTCGCAGAAGGCTGGTGTGGAGGATTACCGGGCGTCTCAACACCATAGTTGTACACCAACGTATCGTCGTCAGGAAGATAATAGGTCGATACCTGATGTTTGAAGTAACACCCCATCGTCAATTCTCTTTGAATTTCCATTAATGCAAATTCGACAAATGCATACAGGTTAAGATTTTTTTGTTTTTTCGTGGTGTTGGATATCTTGATGTTCCAGACAAGGGCATTTTCTTTGGTCCCAACAAAATAGGTAAGCAAAACCTTGACACCATCTTTTTCTGCTTCAAAACGCGTATACCCCATGCCATGAGCGGCCTGCCAGTGATCCAACGTAGTTTTACACGGCTGAAAGGAAGGATTCCAGCACTGACCGGTGTCCTCATCGTTGATGTATACATAGTAACCGGACCTGTCCGTTGGCAGATGAAAGAACCGATACCGATTGATACGCCATAGCAATGGCGTCTTATACCAGGCAAGTCCACCGGCTGCCTGTGATATAAACGCATGAAAAGTACCGTTCGTCAGGTAATTGATCCAGGGCATCGGAGTGTCGGGGCGCTTCATTAGCACTTCCCGATTAACATCATCGAAAATGTAATACGATTGAGGATCATTTCTATCCATTGATTTCATCAATTATTCTCCTGCTGCTTTTGCTTAACATTGAAAAGAGTAAAATTAACTTGTTTTGATTTAACATAAACCCCAGAACCCATTTATATCCAAAAAAAAACTCAAAAACAACCTCTTAATGCAACATTTGCACCTCAAAATACGGCATATATCTGTCCGCCAATGTGCTTTGAACGTCAACGATCCGCCCGCTTCTTTTGATAGCGAAATTTTAACCGGTATTCCTGAGGGGTCATTCCCACTTGCTCCTTAAAATATCGCGATAAGTTTTTGGACGACATCAGTCCAATAGATCTGGCTATTTGGGTGATTGAATCGTCTGTTTTTAGCAACAGATGGATGATCATATCAATTCTCGAACGTCTTAATTCATCCAGAACGGTACAATTAAGGGTCTCTTTAAACCTTCGTTCTAAATTCCGGCGGGATGTTGCAACGGATGCAACGACATCATCCACTTTAACAGGCTTTTGCGCACTGCGGCGTATAAAATGCACCGCCTCGGCAACCAGCGGATCTTTAATGTAGAGGATATTCGTCGATTGCCTTTCGATGACCTCATGCACCGATACATCGACCCTGCTCTTATCGGGCGGCAGACCTTTCATTAATAAATCCAGATTCCTGGCTGCTTCATACCCGGCCGCTTCGGTATAGAATAGAATACTGGACAAGGGTGGATTTGAAAAATCACAAATCATTTCATCATTATCAGCTCCCAAAACTGCAACATCATGAGGGATATGAAAAATGTTTTTTTTACACACCTCGATCACTTCTCTGCCCATAATGTCATTGCAAGCCATTAGCGCCAGAGGCTTGGGTGCATTTTTGATCCATTTCACCATTTTTTCACTTTCGGAAATCCAGCTGCGCTGATAACGTGCATATGTACAGCGATAGATATGTACTTTGTAGCCGTCCTTGCTCAAACGTTCCGTGAAGCCCCTCTGTCTTTCCTTGGACCATTCCCGATCAGAAAAACTACAGAAAGCAAAGTTCTTGAAACCCAATCCCAGAAGATACTCAGCGCCCACCTGTCCGGCCCTGAGTGAATCAGGCGCGACACTCACATCCCCACTCTCTGCTTTTTCATATACGGAAACGACGGGAACATGAGAGGGTATGAGCTTTCGTTTTCGTTTATAGGAAAGGTCGCCCATCACAATACCATCGCATTCCCAGTTATCAAGATGAGGAAAAACTCTTTCCCGCTTGCCGGGGCTGGCATAAAAAGACCACGGCCCATACTCATCAGAGTATCTCATGATGCCGCGCATCAATCCCCGGTTATATCCCCAGATGTTCTCCATATCTAAAATAATTTTTGGTGCATTCATCGATAATACATCCAATGATAATAATCTCTATCGTCTCTCACATTCGAGACTTCTCGAAAACATCCCCGTTCAAATCAAAGACGTTAAAACCACAACCCTTACAGTCCTTTGTTACCGTTAAGTGATTTTTTAGACGCACCGCTGAAAACTGGCTTCGGACTTGCGGGAACGGTTCGTTTTTTACTTTTTCGGATATCAAGATATGTTTTCAGCATGTCCTGTACACGCCCCTGATGTTCGGGCTTGTCAATCAGATTTGAGGCCTCGACTTCCGTTGGATTGTCTTCCAGATGAAACAGGGCGACCGGATCCCATTGAGTGCATTCGTGATTGCTCTGGATAATAAGCTTCCATGGACCTTGACGATAGATAACCTCATTATGACTGCCACCCTGAAGGAGCAAATCTTCACGCTTCTGAAAATCCCCTTTTTTATCACCTAGCAACAGCGGCAGTATATTTAATGAATCCATCGCTTGATCATCAGGCACTTCTGTCCCCACCAAAGCGGCCAACGTCGCCAATATATCATGGCCTGCAACGGGTTCGTCGCAGACCTTGCCCGCTTCAATGCGGCCGGGCCACACGGCGATAAAGGGGACACGTGTACCACCTTCATGGGGTGAGTTCTTAAAGCCGCGCCACTGCCCACTGGAATCGTGACCCGCCTTGCGGGTGTCGGGGTCGCCGTTGAGACCGCCATTGTCAGAGGTAAAGATAAGAAGGGTGTTGTTATAGACATCATTATCCTTGAGGGCTTTGACAATGCGGGCCACCTGCTGATCCAGATCTCGCACCATATCAAGATGCCGAGAGGGAGTGGTATTGGCGATTTTCAATCCGTCAAATTCCTTCGGCGGACAATGCGGCAGATGAACCGTCGGACTCCAGTAGCACAGGAAGAACGGTTTCTTTCCGGCATTATGGTTAATAAAATCCACCGCTTTAGACGAAATCAGTTTACCGATTTCACGTGCATCCCAGTGGGAATCACCCATGCCGGGGCCTTTATCTGAGATAAACTTTGGATCAACCGCCGTCTTTTCATCCAGGTAGACAATCCTGGAATCGCCGGACAACGGAAACCATTTCCCGTTTTCATAAACGGTATAGATCGGCCCCTGGATCCCGCACGGCAATGTTAAGCTGTAATCAAAACCGAGCGATTGAGGTCCGCCATCGATGATCATTGTCAGGTCCGCAGTGATGTCGGGATTGCCGCGATCATCGCCGCGATAGATCTTTCCGGTGGCTGTGTCTCGGTAATCACCGCCAAGATGCCATTTACCGATAAAACCCGTTGCGTACCCGGCTTCTTTG
>CALKKA010000073.1 GCA_937995495.1 uncultured Phycisphaerae bacterium | reverse complement strand
TCTCTGTCGACATCGATCGTCCCCGAAATATCCGTAAAGCGGCCTGAGACAAAACTGACACCAAAGTGCCTGACCTGAAAAAGGGCCGCTGAATGCGTGACATCCACGATATATTTTTCCGCCGCTGCGGGTGAAGCTTGTGTCGGTTTTTCCAGGCCGGCAGGAGGAACTGCCCTGCTGTAACCGATGAGGAACGCCGCTGCAAGGATTGTCATCACGATCGGCTTCATCGCCACTTGTGTCTTATTCATGTTCGGACTCCTTTTCTAAACGTGAATGATCCATATGACTGGATCAGAGCCTTAAAACTATCAAATCACCGTTTGCTTGTCAACGGCACTTCAACAATAAGGGTTTGACAGAGTCCCTGTGAAGCAACTGAACCACTGAGACACGACATTTCAGATTGTCCACGATATATCGGACGATCCGGTTTTGTTCTTTCGTTGAGGCGAACCGCACACCTTCACATTAACCCTTGGTTTAGAAATGAGTTACAAATATCCCCCAAGTTGTCATCCTCCGTGGCACACTGTTTGCTTTTTATATTCATGAATGAATCGTCAGGCTTCTGAGTGAATGGTGATGAGAAAGAACGCTGCTCTTTGAAAAAGTTTTCTCCCTTCCGGAAAAGGGGCCAATCACTGAGTCCACGGCTCCTGCGATGGCCCCTTTTCTTTTTTCGTTAGGGTGTGCAATACAAACACACAGACCGGTGAACAATATCGGCTTGGGTCCTGCGGTGATGAATGATTCAGTTGCTCTTTGAAATGTTTTCTCCCTTTACTTTTGCCGGGCTTGAGAGCTTGTTAAGACCTCAATTCCCCTAAGATTGAGACGAGCTGTCACTCAAGTCCGGCGTCAATTAAAACACATATGATGTGATCGAAATAGCAGTGCCGACGCCGAGGATTTGGCCGGGGTAAGAATGGGTTTCGGAAACTACGGTGTTAGAAAAGTATCTTAGTTTCGTTCTTCCCCGGCCTTTTTATTGAAAGGATCAGGACAATGGCAAAAACATACCACACTTCAAACCGATGGGCTTTGACAGGGTTGTTCAAACGGATCAACCTGGGGGAGGATCCGAAACTGCTTCAAAGCGAAGCCAGCCATCTTGCCGAAAAAGTCGATTCAGACGACATTGCCGCCGCGCAGCAGGCCCTGATTGACGAGGGGTACTCTGGAGAATTAGTCCAAAAAATATCAGCGGCGTTTGTCCTGATGGGACTCCATAAAGAGAAGGCAAACGCAACAGGAGCGGAGCTTGCTGACACTCACATCTTACAGAAAATAGCCGCCGAGCACGGTCTGGCCCGGTGCTATCTGACCGACCTGGAAAGCATTGCAGAAGAAATCAACCAACTCGATGACGTGTCCGATGTAAGCTCTGAATATCGCCGACTGGCGCAAACGGTTGATTACTTCTATCGGTTCAAGCGGCATATTGAGCGAGAAGAAGATATCATTTTCCCGTATCTAAGAAAGTTCGGCTGGACAGGCCTTAGCAAGGCAGACGAAGACGACCACAAGAAGATAGTGGCTGACATTGAGAACCTTTGCGCCCTGATCTCTTCTTTGAGCGCGATCAAATTCGACACGTTCAATGGTTATCTTCAAAAGATCGTCCAGCACTTTGTTCCGGTCCTGCGGGACCATCTTGCCTATGAAGAAGACTTCCTTTGGCCGGTTGCTCTTATCGTGATCGATGATGTCAGTGTATGGGAAACAATCAAGGCGCTGTCTGATGAATTTGAATACTGAATTTTGAATTCCGGCCTTTGGAACAAAAAGGAAAGGAATATGAAAATGGATGCACACTATTCAAAAAACACGACGGCTAAACATGTCACAAAAGCGCTCACCACACACCCTGTGAAAACCCGGAATTTCACGGATGAAAGCGGTGGCTTTTGTATTTGTCCGAATTGTTTTCATCTTGTCTTTGACGAGTTACTGACCGGGATCTGTTCATGCTGTCAGTGTCAATTCTGTTCTTCCTGTTCAGTAAAAAAGGAAAGCGCATAACGGATTCGATGGGTTCTGAACAAGAATTGTTCTTTGCAGAAAGGGGTGGACCATGATTGCACCACGCTATCAACCGAAACAAGTTCTGATCGACATTGATACGCAGCGGGATATGCTCGTGGCCAATGGTGCCGCCAGTGTTTATAATCACCGAAACATCCTGGCCAATATCCACCGGGTCATGGCGGCAGCAAGGCATCACCACATTCCCACCATTTCAACCGCTCAGGTTTATGATCCCGATTATCACAGTCCGGGCTATTGCCTGGCGGGCACCCGGGGTCTAAAAAAGCTAAAGTATACGGTTCGAGGGAACTGCCTCTGCTACCCCACATCCGATTCCACGGATTTGCCGCTGGATCTTCTGGATCGATACAACCAGGTCGTTTTCTGCAAACGATGTGAGGATCCGTTCGAAGAACCCCGGCTTGACAGGATGCTGACGGGACTGAAAGCCGATGAGTTCTATTTAATCGGTGCCACCGCAGAAGGATCGGTCAAAGCGACGGCCATGGGCCTTTTGAAACGGGGTAAAGAAGTGACGGTGCTGACCGATGTTGTCGGCACGCGAAATCGCCCCGCAGCGATCCGCGCCTTTCGGGAGATGAAGGCAAAAGGAGCCATCTTTTCCAGCGCAACAGAACTGTTGGGGCCTTCGGCATTAAAAATCATACACGCCTGTCCGTGTAAACGATGCAGCAAATAATTTTGGAAAACTAAGTCAGGAATCCCTAATCGGAGGAATGTCAAAATGAGTCCAGTCGTAGGCTATGAGTATGGTGCAGGGGCTGCGCTTCTGATCGGTATAGTGTGGTTGATCATTGAATTCTTTAGAAAGAGCTGACTAGAAGAGACCCCGAATGCTGTCCGGGTCATTTGTTATCCTCTTCAATAAACTCACACTGGTCATTTAAGTGATACATGTTCCCGTACCCATCCCGACCCGGTCTTTCAAAGAGTCTTTTGTTTTGTTTTTCCGGCGGCAATGGCCGGATATGCTTCAGTTTGATCAGAACGGATGACTCTTCCAAACCCAACGCATCAAAATAGCTCACCACGATCGTTGACGGAACCGTCAACCCGTCGTCTCCGGCCCAATAGTCGGTTAATTGAACCGACACTTTTTTGATTCCTTGAACATCATAATACTCGATTGCTTCGATGTGGTAATCACAGGCATTGACAGATACACGTTTTTTGAGCTTATCGGCCTCATACAGACTTAAAACATCATAGCCGTCACGGTAAAACAGATCCCAGTCCGCCGTCACATCGACGATGCCCAACGCTTCAGCGATTTGGGCCGGGTTCAGCAGCAATGTCTCATCACAGGATGCCGCCTGGGCCTTGCTGCCCCACCAGTAGCTGTCCAGTTCGGGTTTGACCCGCAGCCAGAATTCGGTTTCGTTGGTCCCAAAACGAATTTCGCCGAATTTGTCTCCTTTGAAAAAGATCTTGCCCGGAGGAACAAAGGCCATTTTGCCGCTGACCTGCTCGTCCTTTTCGCTGCCCTTTTCATCACGCCAGGACATGATGCAATCCGCCGAGGCCATCATGGGCTGGACATTCTGTTTTTGAAGTTCGATCATCGCAGCCGCCTGCTGCACTGTCGGCTTGCCCGGACAGAGTTGTTTGGGCTGCAGAGTCGGCTGCTGACAGCCGGACGCAACGACCAGCGCTGCTGCCAGACCGGTAATGATTGACTGATGGACCGTCACGATGTCTTTCCTGTTTATTAGGTTTTCAGGCGACTCTATCAAGCTGACTGCAGCAGCGCTTTCCAGCGGTTAATGTGCCCGTCTTCATCGGCCTGATCCTTTTCAACGACCTTGCGCGTCTCATCGTCCCAGTCGATCTCGGCCAGCAGGTGGGCATAATGACTGACGGCCTTGCTCTCGACAAAAATCCCCACCTTGAAAATTGCCTTTTTGCCCAGCAGTCGAGAACCATACCCGATCATGAAGCCGACAAACCAGAAAACCCACCGGAGTTTGCTGGGCTTAAAGCCATACTCATACAGCTTGACCTGGAAATCCTGGTAGTGTCCCATTTCGTTGCACATCGCGGCGATGAGCTGCCGATTCACCTCGCTGCGTTCTTGGGTGATCTGGAATTTGTACACTGTCGAGGCCATCAGTTCGAGTGTGTGCAGTGTCAGCAGGCCCTTTTTGATGGCTTTGAGACGATCGGCGCCGAACCCCTCACCGCGCAGCTTGAAATCCTCATCACGCATCGCCGGGCGAATAATTGAAATGTCGTACGCCTCTTTTGTGGTTTGTGTATCATCTGTCATCGCGTCGTC
>CALKKA010000072.1 GCA_937995495.1 uncultured Phycisphaerae bacterium | reverse complement strand
TTCAGTCGAACTAACCTCGGCCTGAGGCAGAAGGATCGAAAGATGAGAGACGTCGATCTCGCTGAACGCCTCCAGCAGTCCTTTGCTGGACTCAACCTTTGCGCACAGATCTGCTTGAATGCCAAATTCCAGCAGTCGCTTTCCGCTGGCTTTTCCGATCACAGCGAATTTTGTACCTGCAAAGATGCGTCCATCCAGTCCGGCTTCAAATAGCTTCTTGAAAAAAAATTTGATACCATTTCCACTGGTAAACACGATCCAGTCATAGCGCTTGGGAGACTTGAAATACGCATCCGCCTCGCTGCCGTTCTCAGCTTCAACACATTGGATGATTTGTCGGTGTACGACCGTGCCAAGGTGCAAATACCGCCCCGGGTGATTGCCAAGGTGCAGGATTCTGGGCTTCTGGGAAAACCAATCCAGCTTTTCCTGAAGTCCGACAACCTCACCCACGATAAAGATAGCTGGAGTCCGCAGGGGATTGTCTTTAATGATAGCGAGAAAATTGTCAAGTGTTCCCTTAATGACGCGTTGATCATAACAGGTTCCATGTTCAACGGCAGCGATCTTTGTATCAGAGGAGTAGCCTGCTTCGAGAAGGGATTGGATGATATTTTTTATGTTTCCAACAGACATCAGGAAGATAACCGTTCCTGCGTGGGGTATATCGATAGGGCGGGTATCCCCTTTTTTACGATGGCCGGTGACAACGGCGATATTGGAAGTACAGTCCCGATGTGTCGGGGGGATCCCTGCATAGCAGGGGGCCGCTAAAGCACTGGTGATCCCGGGGATCACTTCAAAACCAATGCCCGCATCGTAACACGCCTCGGCTTCCTCTCCGCCACGCCCGAAAAGGTAACAGTCGCCGCCTTTCAGACGGGCCACCATTTTTCCCTCTTTAGCCTTTTGAACGATCAAATCGTTAATGCCCTCTTGAGGCAGGGTGTGCTTGGATGCAAACTTTCCAACGGAGATTTTTTCAGCTCCGTCTTTGGCGTGTGTCAACAGTTCATCGGAAATCAGATGATCGTAGAGGATGACATCCGCCTGTGAAAGAATTCTGAGTCCCTTGACGGTGATCAGTTCTTTATCGCCGGGTCCGGCACCAATAAGAAAAACAAGTGTTTTTGCCATGATCTATTTAATCCAAAACAAAAAAAACATTTAAAATCAAAGTTTCTCATTCCAGAGAGAGACTTTCTCTTTCTTTAGAATGGCCGGTTTTTTGTCGTTTTCAGAAAAACATCATTCAATTTTATGCTGAAATGTCTATAATGACCAAGTTATGTATAGTATTAAGATACGCATCAGTCAACGAAAAACTATTCATGAAAGTTATCACTGGCGGTGCGGTTTTATGGACCATCCGATGTGAATCAGTCATAGGGAGCTAAGATCAAATGGACGATCTAGACCACAGGATTATTAAAGAACTTCAGGGAAACTTCCCGCTTGAAATCCGTCCATATGAGATAATAGCGGATAACCTGGGGATCAGTACTGACCAATTGTGGCAGCGCGTACAGGAGATGGTCAATTCAGGCGTTATACGGAGGATGGGCTTTAGCATCGATTCAAGGAGGATTGGCTATTCCAGCACATTAGCGGCAGTCAAAGTGTCACCGGACCGTGTTGACGAGGCCTCAGAGTTAATAGCCTCCTATCCCCAGATCACGCATAGCTATCTCAGGGAGGATGTCTACAACATATGGTTTACAGTGATCGCAGAGAATAGAGAGGCGGTGGTTTCCATACTGGCCGAGATCCGACAAAAATTAGAACTGTCCGAAGACGATGTGATGGATTTGCCGGTAGAAAAACTGTATAAATTGGACGCGCGTTTCAAATAGCCGCTGATGATTTTGGACCGGAAAAATCGTAAAATAGCGGTGCATTTTTATTGAAATCGAGAATGATCCTGTCATTTCACGCGACGACATCCCCAAATCTAAGATTGTCCCTTGATTATCAGCCAATCCCCATTATCATATCTGGATTGTAGATCACAGGACAGAACCGGTATAGGCTCTGGTTTTTGTCTGTCTGTAGAAACAGTCTTATTTGAGAAGGTGGTTAAAGTCAGGAATAGAGAGATTGAGATTACGCGGCGGTCATAATATCAAATTGCAGGGTGTGCCAGGCGGATTTCTGGAAACGGCATCATCTCCGGATATCCTTCACTATCCGCTTGAAACCAAATCGTTCAATTACTCACAGGTCTGCGTGACCGATGGACAGACCGTAGGCCTGGGTGATGTCCTCGCAAAAGACCCGGACAATTATGATGTTCCCCTGCTGGCATCCTGCTCGGGTAGAGTAGATCTTGAAATGACGCCCCGGCATCTGACGATCAAAGACCTGGCCACCGAAGAGCCTAAAGAATATTCGTATAAAGATGAACAGGAACATATCCATAAAAAAATGGGCCCGGCGGGCCTTAAACGGTATAAGTTGCTGAATTTGGGTGCATGGGAATATGTCAGGGATGCTTATACGGGCGCAACACCGGACCCGCTTTCGACGCCGCAGGCGATTATCGTCTCCACGATGCGACTGGAACCCATTCTTACCAAGGGGGATGTATTGCTGAAAGAGTACCTGCGGCAGTTCACGCGGGGCCTTGAGCATCTCCAATCGCTGCTGGAGTATCAACCGATCTACCTGGTGCTTCCCAAAATAAAAACAGATCTTGCAACCCGGATAAAAGAACAGATCCGTGGGTATGCATGGGTCAAGATCGTGGAAGTCCCTCTGAAATACCCGTATGGCAACGTCACGATCTTGTCGCGGTATCTGGGTCTCAAGCGGGGCCAAGAATCGATCTGGGGCATCAATGTTGATGGAGTTCTTGCGATTGATGGAGCATTAACAGCTTCAAAGCCCTGTATTGACCGTGTGATTTCGGTCGCAGGTCCGGGCGCCAAGCGCCCGACGCATCTGAAACTGGTGGCAGGGTATCCTCTCGCGAAGATCATGAGCGAGCACGCCCAACCCGATTGCGTTGCAATCGATGGCGGAATGCTAACGGGAAGTCTTTTGACCCAGGATGTCAAGGGTGTTCCTGCTGACTGCAAAGGGATCACCTTGCTTCCCGAACAGCAAAGCCGCGAATTCTTGGCTTTCATACGTCCGGGATTTGACAGGCAATCATACTCCGCCTGTTTTATGAGTTCGCTGTGCGGCGATTTCCCGGAGCGACTGACAAATGCCGTTCGCGGAGAGCTTCGTCCCTGTGTCTCCTGCAATTTTTGCGAGGATGTCTGCCCGGCCCGAATTATTCCACATCGTTTACATAAATTGATTTACCAGGACGACATCGATCAGGTCGAACGGTCACGCATCGACCTGTGTATTGAATGCGGTTTGTGTTCCTATGTGTGCCCTTCGAAATTAGAACTGGTACACCAGTTTCAGCAGGCCAAACAGGCGATCGCCGCAGAGAAGGCTGCCGCCAAAGAAGCCGAAGATGAGCAGCAGACCGATTCGGAATAAACAGAGTAAATTAGGGAAGTTATTGTGAAAATATTGCTTCAAATATTTGAAAAGGTCAGTCCCATATTTGAAGAGGGTGGCAAACTCTCTTCCATGAAGCCGTTGTATGAGGCGATGGAGAATTTCTTTTTCGCCCCGTCTTCCAAG
>CALKKA010000071.1 GCA_937995495.1 uncultured Phycisphaerae bacterium | reverse complement strand
AATAAAAATTAACCATTATCACGAACTCCATTGGCTTCGATCAGAAGATTCTTTAACAGAATGTTAAAAAACAATCGATGAAAAGGCAGCAGGGAATACCAGTAAGAAATTCCCCAAAGCCCCTTTGGGGCAAAAAAGACGCTGAATGTAAAGCGTGATCCTTGCGGATCTTCCGAATGGATCTTAAATTGCATCCATCCTTCACCGGGCAGCTTAAACCGGACCTTAAGCAGTAATTCTTCCGATTGAATGACATTCTCAATATCTAAGAAATCAATTTGATCTCCAACTTCAATTGTGTGCCGATTAGATCGCTTGCGGACAAAGCCTTCGCCGCCTGCTAAACGATCGGTCCACCCTCGAAGGCGCCACATCCTCTCCAAACCCCACCACCCCTTTTCTCCACCCATTGTTTCAAGAACATGAAAAATGTGCTTAGGCTCAACATCGACTTTGATACTTCGCGATTCAATTATCATCCCCTCCCATTGAAGACAGAATTGAGGAAGTCTCAAATGCATGGAACGACGCTTAACTTTTGTAGGCATCGAGAGTTTGTATGGGTGAAGTTTATCTAAAGCACCGGCGATCGATGTCGCATAACTTTCAGGGTGTATGTTCGGAAATATTTGAGCCGCATCAGTGTTTTGAACAACCACCTCGTTTTTTAATCCTTTAATTAAAGGAACCGCCATTGAAGAAGGGATCGGCGTCACCAGATGAACCCAATAAGATGATAGTTTGGGTGTTAAAACCGGTACACGGATAATAAATCGCTTTAAACCCCTTTGCTTAGCATAAACGAGCATTAAGTCTCTATAGGTCAATATGTCTTTGCCCCCGATCTCGATGACCCGACCGACAGAGTCACTGTTGAGGAGGGCACCGGTCAAATAACGGAGGACGTCATTGATCGAAATCGGTTGTGTCTTTGTAAAGACCCATTTGGGACAAACCATCAAAGGAACACGCTCGGTAAGGTATCGGATCATTTCAAATGAAAGACTTCCTGCCCCGACAATGATTCCGGCCCTGAATTCGGTAACGGGTATACCCGAATCTGCCAGGATGGCTCCCACCTCTTGGCGTGATCTAAGATGAGAAGAGAGCTCGGATTGACTGTCTCCAAGGCCCCCCAGATAAAGGATGCGTTCAAGCCCCTCAGTCTTTGCTGCTTCGGCAAAGTTTAATGCAGCCTGGCAGTCTCTTTTCTCAAAATCCCTTCCAGCCGCCATGCTGTGAATAAGATAATAAGCAAAGGAGATCCCTTCCAGTGCCTGGTTCAGAGAGTCCGGGTTCAAGGCATCGGCCTCTATCACCTCAACGTTTTTTTTCCAATCAAAATTCTGGAGTTTTTTAAACTGACGCACCATGACACGCACATCATAGCCCTCATCCAGCAAGCGTGGAACTAAATGGCTTCCGATGTATCCGGTGGCTCCAGTGACCAGGATTTTTCTTTTTTTATCCATTCTTTTCAAAATCTAGCCAAACGGCTTCTAGTCAGCCTTATTGCAATAAAATTCCAAGGGGCCCACATAGAGATCAATTTGATGAGCTTTCTTTGCCCCAACGATGGCTATTTGTGACAGGTTTTCAACTTTCAAGTTTCCGCTCAACGCCTGAGGCTCAAATTGATCGAAAGCGATTTCGATGCGTTGCCACTTTTCAGACGGCGTGAAAGCCGCCGAGTAATATTGCCATGGCAACCGGGTTTGGTCATTTTTCAGATGTACATAATATGGCTCACCATTTCCCTTGGCCCAAAACCGAATGCCTGAATAGGGGCTTGCGTCCAGTGCTTTTGACTTGCGTACCAGCGGTAAAGCAACTTGAACAAACCCCCCGTTGTTTTCGAGTGAAACAGTCCCGCTCATAGTGAGATACCGGAAGGAATCATCCTGACCAAAATCGTAATGACCCTCAGAGACGCCTCCCATGACTCCGTCGGTTACGAGTCTCCATGGAGTCCCCAGTGATGAAATGTGGTTCGGATCTGAAAAATCATCAATACTCAGAGTCGCCGGTTGACCTGCACTGACTTCATGGAACTTTTGGATCTTTTTTTTCCATTCCTCAAAATTCCCCCAGTCGGACTGAGTGAATTCTTCCTGATCGCCGATGGAAACCCAGAACTTTCCATCTTGTTGGGAGGGACTGTACACAACAACATAATATTTTCCAGAGACAGGAAGGCGGACCGTTTCGGTACGAAGAATCCAGGAATCGGTTTGAGTATAATGCTCATGGAAAAAGCGTCGTTCCTCCTCCTTCGTCAAATAATGGATTCCCCCCGTGTCCTTGGGAAGGATAAAAGGCAAGGAGATCTCGGGCAGACCCGGACCCAGAACCGCAAGGGACGGCCGGAATGTTTTCAATCTGTCAATGACGGGAATTCCAATTTGTACCAATAGCTCAAAGTCTTTCTGGGCATCGACTGTTAGCCAAAACTGCTGGATATCCTTGTTAAGTTGTCTGTAGATAACCTGTGATAGCTCCGGCCGATCAACGCGCACCGCGGTTTCCGGGTCGATCCCTTTTTCATTGGTAAAGATCGGCTTATGAGCTTGCGACAGGGAACAGCACAGTAAGACTGCAACGGCGGAGGCTATAAAGCTATTTTTTTTCATGATTCTGCCTTTGTTAAGATATTTCTTGTCTTGTTTGCAGTTGTTTGATCTTATCAACATAGGCCTCGGCGTCGAACTTTCGCTTAAGACCGGCGGCATTCATATATCTGACTTTGCCGAACACCTTACGCTCTGACCAGGCCCTGTCGTGCTTACCAAAGCACCAGGCAACCCCTGCAAAGCCATTGGGATCCCGGCCGTCAAGTTCATATTTATTGTTTAGATAAAGGGCGATCTTATAGCCCTGTCGCGGACTTTTCGTCCATTCAAGAATTTTCTTGCCCCAGTACATTCTCATATAACCATGCATTTTCCCTGTGACCACCATCTCTTTTTGAGCAGCGTTCCAGTAGGGGTCATGCGTTTTGGCATTTTCAAATTCTTCCAGGGTATAAATATAGTCCCGTTTGTCGCGGGCGTGTAAATTCAGCGTATTTCTCGCCCATGGAGGCAGGCATGAAAACCTGTCGTAATGACGGTTGTAATAAACCATGTTGTAGCTGAGCTCTCGTCTGACAATAAGTTCTTCCAAATAGCCCTCTTTTCCGGGACGGTCAGATTGCATCACTTTTAGTGCGATATACAAAGGCGAGATCTGACCAAAATGCAGGTATGGACTCATGTTGGAAGTCGCATCAAGAGAGGGGTTATTCCGCAGATCGCCGTAACGATCCAGTTTGTTTTTGATAAAAGCGTTTAATCTTTTTTTTGCCCGGCTCGTACCCCCCTTAAATGTTGTGACTCGGCCGACACTTCTGTCGATAGTGAGCTGTGATAACGCATGTTCGATATCGTTCACGTCAAAGCTCTTAATGTTCATGTCGAGACTGCTGAGCCGTGGCCTACGGTGCCGGATCGGAATGAGGTATTCGGATAGTTTTCTATGGATTCGAGGTCTTAAGGTGCCCGCGGAGTAATTTTCTTTATCAGAGACTTCCCTGATTGGAACAATCAGATTGGTTTCGACTTGCTCTAATAAACAATCGATTTGTTGGGCCGCATCCTGCCGCCATTTCCATTGAAGTCGAGTATGACCGCCATCAACGACAACCATCGAAGCCTTCTCGGAAACGTCTATTGCGGCCAGTTCCGGCGATTGGTGCCTGATTACCAACTTGATTCCCTTTTTTGCTAATCCTTTTTGGACATCCACCAACCCCTCAAACATAAACGCGTAATGCCTCAGATTAGCTTCCGGGTATGAGTCTGTAATCCCAAAAACAACGACCAGGGGGAGCTTTAATTGATTGGCTTTGAAGGTTGCGTATTCAAGTGCATGATTGTACTCGGCCCGTTGACCGGTCTGCATCCAGTAAAGAACATACCGGCCCTTTTTTAAAGGGTTGCTGTTGAGACTTTCTACTCGCGTCTTCTGGATCATTTTGTTTTTCTCTGCTGAATCTGGCGTTGTCGCTCTGGGTAACTGAATGACAAAAAGCGGCCGTTCATTACATGATGCTGCCATTACCAAGCCATTATCCTTTATTGTCGGAGTATGGCAAGTGAAACCTTTTTTTTCTTTGAAAACTCATTGTTTTGTCGATAGACTGAATGTGATACAGGATTGAGTGAAGAAAGATTTGGGTTTTATAACAGGGAACCGAAGTCAATGTCGATTAAAACAGTGTTTTTAAGTCTATCGATCGGATTCTTATGTGTTTCATTTCCAGCGATGGCTGAAGAGACCCCGAAATACTCCGGTCCGCCTTTTAAAGAAGGCTGGACTCCTTCTGCCTCCGCGGGATACTATAATCAGTTTAAAACAGATATTGATGATGGCGGAGAATTTGAGATTGACCGTTTCATGGCCAAAATATCCATGATCAATAGTATTGACCAAAGCAATAGCTATGGATTCTCATTTGGCTATAACTACACCGATTACAGTTTCTCAGGAAGCGAAGGCATCGCTGCGTTAAAACCCTGGGATGACATTCATTCAATAGGATTTACCGTTCCGATTAGAATGGGCCTCAATGACGACTGGACGATGTATGCATTCCCCACGATACGCTCTGTCACCGAAGACGGGGCCGACTTCGGCGATGGCATTTCCGGAGGGGCTCTTGTGGGCGCCAGTCGCAAAATCAATGATAACCTGACAATGGGTCCCGGTCTCGGCGTTCTGTCGCAGATTGAAGATGATCCCTTTGTTTTTCCGATATTTCTGATCGACTGGAAAATTTCCGATACACTGAGTTTTGGGACGGGTCGCGGTGAGAGTGCAACAGCGGGTCCCGGCCTCTTCCTGTATTGGCGTCCTGACGAACAATGGTTGTTCAATTTTGGCGGCCGTTACGAAAAACTCCGTTTTCGTTTGGACGACAAAGGCGTTGCCCCTGACGGTGTCGGTGAGGACCGCGCGTTTCCGCTGGTCGCCGGTGCCACCTATTACTTCAATCGCCAGACGTCTTTGACCCTGAC
>CALKKA010000070.1 GCA_937995495.1 uncultured Phycisphaerae bacterium | reverse complement strand
GCCTTATAAACGGCGCGAACAAATTCATCCGTGAAATAGTGGTTGTTGATCAGCCCTCCGTCGCGGATCGTACAATCCAAAACTTTGATCTCTTCTCTGTACATGATTCGGCTTCCTTTTTTCAATGTTAATATAAATCATCAAGACATTGTTCAACGATGTCCCGTGATACCTCATGTGCCCATTGTTCATTTTTGCAAAGGGTGTTTCCCAGCGATTCGAGCAGTATAAATCGCGGCCATTGGCCGATTGCTTTTTTGTCTTTACCCAGCAGTGCTATCAATTGTTCCTTTTTGATCTCCGCGGGGATCACGGTCGACATGCCGAGTTTCACCAGGAGCCCTTCGATGCGTTCAAGGCGACCATCCGCAGCCAGACCCAGCGCTTTTTCAAGTTTACCCGCCGCGATCATGCCGATGGCCACCGATTCGCCGTGCAGCAGGGTAAACTCACTGGCCGATTCGACGGCATGTCCGATGGTGTGCCCATAGTTTAAGATGCGCCGCATATTCTTCTCGGTCGGATCCTGCTGGACGACCTCGGCTTTGATCCGGCAATTGGTCATGGCGATCTGCTCAAGGACACGCATGTCTTTGTTAAGGATCGCATCGATATTCGTCTCAAAAAAATCAAAGTACTCCGCATCCATGATGGCCGCATGCTTGACGGATTCCACCAGACCCGCACGGTACTGCCGGTCGTCCAGCGTACCTAAAGTCTCAACATCGATATACACCGCCGCCGGCTGCCAGAATGCACCGAATGCGTTCTTGCTGACAGAACTGTCCACCCCCGTCTTGCCGCCGACACTGGAATCCGCCTGCGCCACCGTCGTCGTCGGGATCTGCACCACCGGCACCCCCCGCTTAAAGATCGCCGCCGCGAACCCGGCAATATCCCCCACCGTCCCGCCGCCCAATGCGATCACGATGCTGTCGCGGCCGAGAACATTTGTTTCCATCATCTCAACGATCTGGACCACTGTTTGAATATGCTTAGAAATCTCGCCCGCCGGCTCGATGATATATGTTGGGATAGTCTCAGAGCCAACAAGTGTTTCAAGGTGTCCGGCCTTCACCAACTCCGCATCCGTCACGATAAACGGATTCAGCTTCGGCCACTGTGACCGAATGTCATCCCAGAGCCCCCCCAGCATCCCCCGGCCGATACGGATGGTATAGCCGGACGGCTCCACTCCCGGAACCATGACATCAAGTTTTTGTGCGTTTAGAGCCATTTTACCGCTAAAATCTTTGTTTTTGTCAATAGAATCGAATCATTATACAGAAATCCGCCGATTTTGCAACTTAAAGTAGAACTTATCCAGGCGATTCACCCGGTTACGCAGTCATAAATCTTGTATGTCCAAGAAACTCCAATTAGAATGAAATCACCACTGGCAATAACAATAGAACTAATCAAAAGGACACGATAATGAAAGCTGTGATCGTTGACGGTCATACATTAAATCCGGGGGACTTGAAATGGGAAGCGATGAAGGAGATCGTTGACTGCCAGGTCTATGATCGAACCACGCCGGAAGAAACCATCGCCCGCTGCAGTGATGCCGAGATTGTCATAACCAACAAAGTCATATTTGATCAAAATATCTTGGCCTCCCTTCCCAAGCTGAAATTCATCGGCATCACGGCAACCGGCTACAATGTTATCGACCTACAAGCCGCTAAAAACCGCGGCGTGACTGTTTCCAATGTCCCCGCCTATAGCACCATGTCTGTTGCTCAGATGACATTCGCCCTGCTGCTGGAACTCTGTCAGCATGTCGGTCATCACGCCAATAGCGTCAAAGAAGGAAAATGGGCTGCTAGTGACGATTTTTGTTATTGGGACCGGCCCTTGACCGAACTGGCCGGTTTAACAATGGGACTGGTGGGATTTGGGCGAATTGGCAAGGCAACAGCCGCATTAGCAGAAGCCTTCGGAATGAAGGTCATCGTTTACAAACCGAATCGGGATCATAAAAATCATCCCACTACTGTATTTGTCGAATTGGATGAATTATTTGCTCAAAGTGATGTATTAAGTCTCCACTGTCCGCTGACAGAAACCAATAAGGAGATGGTCAATGCCGACCGCCTCGCCATGATGAAACCCACCGCTTTTGTGATCAACACCAGCAGAGGCCCGCTCATCAATGAACAGGACTTGGCCAATGCGCTAAACTCCTCTCAAATCGCCGGTGCCGGGTTGGATGTTTTATCCATCGAACCGGCGGCACGTGATAATCCTCTTCTAACGGCAAAAAATTGTGTGATCACCCCGCACATCGCATGGGCGACAAGAGCCGCACGCCAAAGACTCATGGCCGCAACCGTCGCAAATGTAAAAGCATTCATCGCAGGTGACCCGATCAATGTGATAGAGTAGCACGCCCCAGCGAAGCGCCCCGTTTCCAGCGGTTTAATAGGTGATTACCGTATGAATACCATACTGACTCAGATTGTCACGGCCCTTCAGATCCGCCAGTTCGATCAGAAATGTCAGCCCGGCGATTTCCCCACCCAGTTTTTCGATCAGCCCCGTAGGGTGGGCCGTGCCCACGCCGATGTTCAAAAAACAGAGACAGGTCACCTATTAAAAAAGCATTCCCACACACCCTCGCCGCCTCCAAATCAACGCCTCGTTGTGTTCGATTCGGGCCTGATCGGCTTATAGAGAAGGAAATGGTGATAGAGATTACCCGTGGCCGGTTCGTAGGCCATGGTCTCGCCGGCAAACGGACCGCCCTGAATAATGATCTCCGTGTCACTGATCGGCAACAGGGGTCCAGCAACCCCTCCCATCTGGAGCACGCCATCGTCTATCCATATCTCGGCATGACCCAGCACCTCGGTATTGTCAGAATCCCCAAGCGGCCGCTTCATCAGTTCATATTGACCGGCCACCGTGTTCCACAGCGGCGGGATCTCTTCCATCTCAGGATACCGCGGACAGATCTCGTAAGAGATATTGCC
>CALKKA010000069.1 GCA_937995495.1 uncultured Phycisphaerae bacterium | reverse complement strand
GGGAAGAAGACGCTTAAGAAACCAAGCAAAAAGAACCCCTCTTCCGCTTCCGTTTCAAAGGTCAAACGTCCCTCGCGGGCGCATCGCACCTACCAGCAGGCAATGCAATACCTGTTTGATCGGACGGACTACGAGAGGCAGGGGAAGTTGCGCTATAATGTCAGCACCTTTGACTTGGATCGCATGAATAGCTTCCTCAAGGCCCTTGGCAACCCACACAAGAAGATAAAAACAGTCCACATAGCGGGAACAAAGGGCAAGGGGTCCACTGCGACGATGCTGGGTAAGATGGTAGAGGCCAATGGATACAGCGTGGGCCTTTATACCTCGCCGCATGTGACGACGCTGCATGAACGCATCGCCGTCAACTCTGAAATGATCAACAAAAAAACGATGCTGGGGTTGCTGAACCGCGTGCACCCTGTCATTGAAAAATTTGCAAAAAAAGACGATGCCCCAACTTTTTTTGAAATCATGACAGCTCTTGCTTTCTTGTATTTCGTGGACAAAGGCGTCGACCTGGCGATCATCGAAACAGGTCTGGGCGGTCGATTGGACAGCACCAATGTCGTTGACCCTGAAGTGGTCGGTATTACTTCGATCAGCATCGACCATCAGAACCTTCTGGGATCGTCGCTTGACAGTATTACCAAAGAAAAAGCAGGTGTCATTAAAAAAGGGATTCCTGTTGTGACCGTACCTCAGGATCCGATAGCCATGCGAGTCCTTAAGAAGTTGGCTCTTTCTCAAAAGGCACCGCTGGCAGTAACGGGCAAAGACATTGACTTCTCATATCGTTTTGAATCATCGCGTCAGGATGGACCGCATACACGGCTCTGCCTGACCACGAACAGCAGCCGTTTTGAGCACTTACGCGTGCCGCTTCCGGGCGAACACCAAGCGATCAATTGTGGGTTGGCTTTGGCAATGCTGGATACTCTCAAAGACCATGGCTACACATTTGATGATCAGAAATCCGTATCGGGATTGGGTGAAGTGACACTCGCCGGTCGAATGGAGATGGTGAGTGAAGACCCCCGCATTCTTGTGGACGCTGCCCATAACGCCGCGAGCGTTCGGGCACTGATCGGCGCCATTGGACAGCATGTTCCTTACGACTCCATGATCATTATTTTTGGATGTAATAATGATAAGGATGTTCGCGGCATGCTGAGCGAACTGCAATATGGCGCGGACAAAGTTATCTTTACACGCTCAAATTCTCCGAAAGCAGTCTTCCCCTCTGACCTTGCAGAGATATACACAGAAATGTGTGGAAAAATGTGCCAGACAACGCTTTCACTGAAAGAAGCCATTCGTGCCGCCAGCAGCGCGGTTTCCAAGGAAGACCTCATTTGCGTTGCGGGCAGTTTCTATCTGGTGGGCCAAACAAAGAAACTATTCGAAACGGTGCCCAAATAGCTCTTTTCTGCATTAATATTGCGTTTTATCGCGCTTAATAATGCCTGAAACCTCAATTTTGATTTCCCAAAAAGCCTCCAATCATTGTGATTTAGACCATTTTTTCTTCCTGAAAATCATCGAAAAACTTTCTTTTTCTCTTGAAAATACCGATATAAAGGTATATGTAAAACGCTGTGGATTGAAACGCAGGTAACCGTAAAAAGGAATGAAAGCGGATTTTTATCTTAGGAGATCAAAAATGAAGACGCTGTCAGTAGGAATGATTATGTTGTTGTGCGTTGTGGCATTTGTCAACGCCCAAGAGCAGGCTACGGAACAGCCTGTTGAGCAAGTTGCGTCAGAACCGATCGGGTTAGATGTTGGAATCGATTTCTACAGTAAGTACATCTTCCGCGGTCAAAATTTGGTCGATGACTGGGTAATGCAGCCCTATGCCAGCATGGGAATCGAAGATTTCACCTTAGGTGTCTGGGGCAATGTCGACATGACCAATGAAAATGATGAGGAATGGAATTTTACTGAGGTTGACTACACCCTTGATTACAGCAACAGACTAACCGATGGCATTGGGTACTCACTCGGGTATATCTATTATGCATTTCCCCAGGGCAGTAATGACACCTATGAATTTTATGGCGGGTTGACATTTGACACATGCCCCATGGATCCGTCAATTACCTGGTATTACGATGCTGATGAAGCGAATGGTTCCTATGTGGCTTTCGCCATTGGACACAGCATCGAACTTGGGGATGCTCCGTTTGGAATCGATTTAGGCCTCAATGTTGGCTGGGCAGACTCGAGTTACAATGAGTATTACTGGGGCGTCGATGATGACGGCTTCAATGACCTGACAGTGTCTGTTGGGCTTCCGATGCAAATTGGCGGTTGGTCGCTTACACCCAGTGTGAATTATGCCTACTTGCTTGATTCAGATATTCAAGACAGCGATCGTTACGACTCCTCCAATGACCAAGTCTATGCAGGCATCAGCCTCGGAACCAGTTTCTAAATTATTTCCAAAGTATTCGCCCCATACAAAGGCCGGCATTTATTGTCGGCCTTTTTTATGCGAGGTTCGAAGCCTTCAGACGATATCCATGATAACATTGTCGGCAAAACCCAGCAGGGCGGCTTTGGAGGGATTCGCAGGCAGCAAACTCAAGGACTGCTTTGCCCTTTCAATTTGTAACTTTGCCTGTTCTAAGGCATAGTCAATGCTTCCGGATTGCCGCATCCGTTCGATCAAGCGCCCCGGGTCCTTGAGTGCCTCCTCGTGTTCGCTGCTCGTTTGACTTTGATCGCTGTTCTGGTTGATCCAATGAATCACCGGCAACGTAAACTTTTCCTGCAGCAAATCCGTACCCAGTGTCTTTCCCTCTTGTTTTTCACTGGATAGAACATCTCTGAGGTCGTCGGCAATCTGAAAGGCCAATCCAAGGTAGTAACCAAACTGCCCCGAAACTTCCTGCTGATCTTTCGGGGCATTCGAGGCCATCGCTCCGAGTTGGCAACTGCAGCGAAACAGGGCGGCGGTCTTGGCCTCGATCATCTGAAAATAATCCTGCTCGTTCAGATCGAAGCGGCCCTTAAAGAGGTTTTGCTTTAATTCACCAATACAGAGCACCTGAGCCGTCTGGCCCAATAATGTTGCGGCCCCCTCACACTCAGAAGCAGCGGCAAGCATAAAGGCACGGCTCAATAGGAAGTCGCCCAGCAGTACCGCCGCGGTATTGCCCCACAGAGCATTGGCGCTGGGCTGGCCGCGCCGAAGTTGTGCCTTGTCAATCACATCATCATGCAGCAAAGAAGCCATATGAATCAACTCGACCATCGCTGAAAATTCGATGTGCTCCTGGCGGATCCCCCCAAAGAGTTTGCTGCACAACAGCACCATCGCCGGCCGGATCATTTTCCCCTGCTGCTGGGAAAGAACCTCAAGGACACTTGAAATCTGATCATCCGAGCTTTGAAACTGTTCACATATTACCTGTCTGACCTGAACTAATTCCTTCTGGATCAAATTGTAATGACTCTGTATTTCCATGTCTTTCGAAGGCATATTGATGGGCTGTGTCACAATTTTCAGGATCGGGCGTATTCAAAGAACAGCTTCCTTAACTGCTTTGTAACCGAACCGGGAGCGCCATCGCCTACCACACGGCCGTCCATCTCGACACACCCAATAACCTCCGCAGCGGTTCCGGTCAGAAACAGTTCATCGGCCACATATAAATCAAAACGCGTCAGATTTTTCTCGACAACTTTTATCTTCTCTTTTTCAGCCAGCTGCATAACAACCCGGCGCGTAATTCCGTCCAGAGAACCGGCTTGTACGGGAGGCGTATAGATAACCCCGTTTTTGACGATAAAGACATTGTCACCCGTTGCCTCGGCAACATAGCCAAGGTGGTTATACATGATCCCTTCACCCGCACCCGCTTGAGTTGCTTCGATCTTGGCCATGATGTTGTTGAGGTAATTCATGCTCTTAACCTGCGGGGGACACGAAAGGGGGTGATTGCGAACACTCGGAACGCTGACGATCTTCATCCCTTTTTCGTATAACGCTTCAGGATAGAGTTGGATGGAATCGGCGATAATAATCACTTTGCCATCTTTGCAGACAAAAGGATCGAGCCCCAAATCGCCAATCCCCCGGCTAATGATGAGGCGAATATAACCATCATCGATATCATTGGCCGCAACCGTCTGCTCGACGGCCGCTGCCATTTCGTCCCTTTCCATCGGAACGGGAAGGCAAATGACCTTTGCCGATTCATAAAGGCGAATGAGATGGTCCCTGTGTTTAAATATTTTTCCGCCGTAAACACGAATGCCCTCGAATACACCGTCGCCATATAGAAAACTCCGGTCAAATACTGAAATCTTCGCGTCCTCTTGGTCAACCAGACCATTGCCTAACCAAATTTTCAATCCCATAACGAACTCCAAAAACTATAATACCCCATCAGGATTTCTTCGTCTATTCCTGTACTTTTCCGTCCAGCAACCGAATGGTACGGCCGGCCTGGGCCGCGATTCGCTCATCATGCGTCACCATCACAATCGTCTGCCCCTCAGCATTTAACTCTTTCAAGACCTCTAAGATACCATGTCCCGTCTGAGAGTCAAGATTTCCTGTGGGCTCATCCGCCAAAAGCAGCGGCGGCTGATTTATCAGCGCCCTTGCGATGGCGACCCGCTGGCGTTCACCCCCGGATAATTCGTAGGGTTTGTGCTTTAGCCGATCCTTAAGCCCGAATCGATCCAGTAATTGGTGCGCCTTTTCCATTACTTTTGGCTTTCGGGAAGGCCAGCCCACCGTACTGACCGAGGCCATCGCTGGAGCCATTGCATTTTCCAACACGGTTAATTCATCTAATAGGTGATAGAACTGGAAGACAAAGCCGACTGTTTTATTCCGATAATGGTTCAGTTTTCCCCAACGCAAACTGTCCAAACACTGACTCTGGTACAGAACCGATCCGCTGTCTGGTTTGTCCAAGGCACCGAGGATATGCAACAGCGTGCTTTTGCCGCTGCCGGAAGCACCGATGACGGCCACAAACTGGCCCTCTTGCACTGACAGGTCCGCCCCCCGAAGGACATCCAACTGAGTTTTCCCCATCTTGTAAGATTTTATGATGTTTTGTGCTTTGAGTATCGTTTTCATAGCCGCTCTCTTATAATTGGTTGACTTGCAGGCTCTGAACCGGTTTTTTACGAGCCGCCTGAAGGCCGGGAACCACCGCGCCGACCACACAGGCAAGTATGGCGGAACCGACGATGACCGCCAAGACATTCGGCTCGACCTGATTGGGGATGTCACCGATGGCGTACACTGTGCGATCCCACAACTGCCAGTTGTGATTTTCATAAAGCCAGTCTTCGATATCATTGATTTTAAACAGAAAAATCCAACCTGAAACGCTGCCGATCAGTGAACCGATCAGCGCGATAAAAATCGAAAACAACAGAAAGATTCCGAGAAGACTCGACATCGGCACTCCGATGCTTTTCAAAATACCAATATCCTTGCTCTTATGACTGATAATCATATAGAGCACCACAAAGACAATAAAGACCGTGATCACACCGAGCATCAGAAACAGCATCGTCATCATGGTCTGCTCTTTTTCCATCGGTGCGATCACACTGCGGCGGTTCTCCTGCCAGCTTTG
>CALKKA010000068.1 GCA_937995495.1 uncultured Phycisphaerae bacterium | reverse complement strand
CTACGGCGGCACCATCCGGGCCGGCTGCTGCCAGGGGAAGGCGCTGGACATTGTTTCGGCCTTTCAGGCCTACGGCGAATTCATCGCCGGTAATATTGACGAAGACAGGCGCAAAGAAATCATCCAAAACAGTATCCCCGGCGCCGGTGCCTGCGGCGGCATGTATACGGCCAACACGATGGCCTCGGCGATCGAGGCCCTTGGCATGTCTCTGCCCAACAGTTCCTCCATCCCTGCCGAGGACCCTGAAAAACTCGAGGAATGCTATCGCGCCGGCGCCGCGATAGGCACCCTGCTTGAAAAGGATATCAAGCCCCGCGATATTATGACCGTGGACGCTTTCGAGAATGCCATGGTCGTCATCATGGCGCTCGGCGGCTCGACCAATGCCGTTCTGCATCTGCTAGCGATGGCCTATGCTGTCGATGTTCCGCTTTCCATCGACGACTTCCAGCGTGTCTCGGACAGGGTCCCGGTTCTGGCCGACCTGAAGCCCTCCGGCCGCTATGTTATGGAAGACCTTCACAACGTCGGCGGCGTTCCGGCTGTGATGAAATTGCTGCTGAAAGAAGGTCTGCTCAAGGGTGATTGCCTCACCTGCACCGGCAAGAGCCTGGCCGAAAATCTCGACGAACAACCCGACCTCGCCGATGGTCAGACAATCATCATGCCGCTTGATAACCCCATCAAGTCCACCGGTCACATCCAGATATTGAAAGGCAATCTTGCCCCCGACGGTGCGGTCGCCAAGATCACCGGCAAGGAAGGCCTGCGTTTTTCCGGTCCGGCTAAGGTCTTCGACTGCGAAGAAGAGATGCTCTCAGCCCTGGAACAAAACGGCATCGCCAAAGGCGATGTCGTCGTCATCCGCTATGAGGGTCCCAAGGGCGGCCCCGGGATGCCCGAGATGCTTACCCCCACCTCCGCCATCATGGGCGCCGGTCTCGGCAAGGATGTGGCCCTGATCACTGACGGACGCTTCTCCGGCGGCTCCCACGGCTTTATCGTCGGTCATATCACCCCGGAAGCTCAGGACGGGGGCCCCATCGCCCTCCTTCAAGACGGCGACACTATCACGATTGATGCCGCTGACAATTCCTTAAGCGTAGATCTCTCCGAGGATGAGTTGAACCGCCGCAGCGCTGAATTTGTGCCCCTGCCGTTGAAGGCTGAACATGGAACGCTCTATAAATTCATCCGGAATGTCAAAACGGCCTCCGAGGGCTGCGTCACCGACTGACCTGTGGGCATTCTGCTTCGGTGTAAGCGTTGGGGGTGTGTGAGCCTATAAAATATCTCTTGAACGCGGCGAACCGTTGGATTATACAGTGCTCTGGTTACTCTATACAATCAATAGGGAATGGCGATGACGGGCGTTTCAGGGACGAAATATCATTTTATCGGGATCGGGGGGATCGGGACCAGCGGGCTGGCGAAGATCCTGATCAAAAACGGGGCTATTGTATCCGGTTCGGATATGGCCGACAGCACGGTCGTTGAAAATCTGCGACAGCTGGGGGCCGTGATCGCGATCGGACACCGGCCGGAGAACATCACTCCTGATACAGACCAAGTCGTTATCAGCGCCGCGGTCACTGCGGCGAATCCGGAACTGGCACGGGCCTCCGAACTGGGACTGCCGATCCGTAAATATGCCGAAATGCTGGGGGCATTAATGGAGGGCTATTCGGGCGTGGCTATCGCGGGAACGCACGGCAAAAGCACGACCAGCGCCTGGCTTTCGTATGTGCTTGCCCAGGCGGGACAAGAACCCAACTATATTGTCGGGGCGGATATCCCGCAATTGGGAGGGTCCAGCGGGGTCGGAAACGGGAACTGTTTTGTCGCCGAAGCGTGTGAATACGACCGCAGTTTTCTGAACCTGCATCCGGATGCGGCGGTCCTGCTGAACATCGAACAGGACCACCTGGATTACTATCGTGATGAGGACGACATCATCGACGCGTTTGCGGAATTTGCCGCCGGCGTTAAGGATGGCGGTGTGCTGATCGCTAACGGGCAAGACAAGAATACGGTCCGCGTGCTTCGTCGATTTAAATCGGAGCCGCACATCATCCAGTACGGGCTGGATTCGCATTGTGATATTTCCGGCCGCAACCCGGTACTGGTGGAGGGATCTTATGAATTCGATATCTACCGCACGAACACCCTGCTGGGACGAACCCGAATCGCCCTTGCAGGGGCGTTCAACATCTTAAATGCCCTGGCGGTGACGTCTGTGTGTCTTCATGCCGGGCTGGACGCGGAAACGATCCTGAAACATCTGGGCGGGTTTACCGGTATCGACCGGCGGCTGATGTTTAAGGCGAAGATCGATGGCGTGACGGTTCTGGATGATTATGCACACCATCCCACGGAAATCCGGGCGTCGCTGAAAGCGATCCGCGAAAAGTACGCTCCGGAACGAATCTGGTGCGTTTTTCAGCCGCATCAGTACAGCCGGACCCGTTTTTTGCTTGATGATTTTGCGGAAAGCTTTAAGCTGGCGGATGTAACGATCGTGCCGGAAATCTATTTTGTGCGGGACACCGCCGAGAGCAAGCGTACGGTCAACGCCCAGATGCTGGCCGAGCGGATCGGGCAACAGGGCTGCGAGGCCTTGTTTATCAATGAATTTTCGGGTATTCTTGAGCACTTAAAGACACATGTTAAAGACGGCGACCTGGTTGTGACCATGGGCGCTGGAACGATTTGGAAGGTTGCAGATGAGTATATTCAGTGGTTTAGAGACGATCGTTAAAGAGAACTGTCCGCTGGACACGCATACCTGGTACGGGCTGGGCGGAGCGGCGGAGTATTTTATTCAGCCGAAAACAACCGAACAACTCAGGACTGTGATCCTGCGATGTCGCGAGAATCAGGTCCCTTTGCGTCTGCTGGGGTTTGGCTCTAATCTGCTGATCGGGGATGAGGGTGTTCAGGGGGCTGTGATAAAGCTGGACTCTGAAGAATTCTGCGGGTTTGAGTTTGAGGGGAACACTCTGCTGGCGGGAGCGGGGGCGAACCTGAACAAACTGGTGCTGGACTCGGTTCGCAAGGGACTGAGCGGGTTGGAGGCGCTGACCGGAATTCCCGGGTCGATCGGCGGCGCTGTGCGGATGAACGCCGGCGGCAGCCTCGGTGATATCGGCTCGTCGATCAAAAGCATCACAGTGATGGACAAGGAAGGCAATATTTTCGAGAAGAAAAAACCGGAACTGGTCTTTGATTATCGCTGGGTTAATGTGACGGCTCCGGTGATCCTGAAGGCGACGATGGAATTGACCGAGTCGGATCCGGATGCCATGCTCAAAACGGTCAAGGAGGTGTGGATCTATAAGAAAAACTCACAGCCGCTGAACACCAAGAACGCCGGCTGCATCTTTAAGAATCCCCGCGGGATGAGTGCCGGGGCATTGATCGATCGCGCGGGACTGAAGGGGACGCAACTGGGCGGTGCGGTGGTCAGCGAAAAACACGCCAACTTTATTACCACTGAAACCGGATGCACCAGCACGGATGTTAAGAAACTGATCGAACTGATCCAAACCAAAGTTAAAGACACCCTGGATGTCGAACTCGAAACTGAGATCGAGATATGGTGAGTGATTTCGTAGTTGGTGCTTCGGAGTTCGTAGTTTTTAACTGCTTTCGAAAAGCGGACTTCCACCCAAAAGTCTCTTGGCTTAGCGGGTCGGGTATCATGAATTATTGAGATCAATTTGATATTCTGTTGGAAAAGAGGCTCAGGGGCGCAGCTGAGTTAAGATCTAAAATGGTATATGGGAAATGTGAGGTTCTATGGGAAATCTGAGCTTGCGGTATTTATTTCTGATAGCCCTTTCTGTATTTATTGAATTGTATGGTACTGGTTGCGCCCCGCCGGAGTCTGTATGCGATCGTGTCGCGGGCATGCTGGCAACCTCTGATCACGTAAGCTGTCATCCTGTCGCCAAGACTGACGCGTGGTGGCTGAGCCGTCAGGCACACATAAAAAAACAAATCGGTCAGGGCAATTCGGATCTTCTATTCATCGGCGATTCCATCACCCAGGGATGGGAAACTGTGCCGGATATTTGGGAAGCCAGTTTTGGTCAATGGAATCCGGTTAACGCCGGTGTCAATTCGGATCAAACGCAGCATGTTCTGTGGCGTCTGGAAAACAGTGGCCTCGAAAACATCAATCCCAAAGCCGCTGTGGTTATGATCGGTACTAATAATTCCGATGGCAGAACCAATCCCACAGAGATCGCAATGGGGATTGAAGCTGTCGTCTGCTCGCTGCATGACAAGCTACCGGAGACAAAGATCCTGCTGCTGGCGATCTTTCCGCGGGGTTCGGTGGAACAACGGATTGATCCGGACATTAATCATAACGCAACACCTAATCCGCAATGGATAAAAGACGATCTGGCCAATTCGATGGTCGCCTTGATGGACGACCATAAAAAAATCTATTATCTGAATATTAATGATGTCTTCCTGGAAGACGACGGTACGCTGACTCATCGGACAATGCCGGATCTGCTGCATTTGTCTCCAGAGGCCTACCAGGCCTGGGCCGACGCGATCATGCCAACATTGTTGGAGATTATGAATCAGAAATAAGATTATTTAGTTTGGGTTTATATGGACGGTCTAATTTTATATCCATCAGTCTCTGAAGAAGTTTCAATTTATTGCGGGGCCTTTGGTGAATAATCGTTTTTACGCCGCGACATTCTCAGAACTTAATGATCCGATGGAAGGTTTATTCCTCGATGCGATGGGTATTCCAGGTGAAATATGTGAAAGAAGAAATTACTTAGAAGAACCTGCCGTTTTTCGATTACGAGGGATCTTTTCGGAAACATCAAAGAGAATCAGCGGTCCTAAACGGGGAATCGTTTTCCTGGATCGCGATCCTACGCAATAAACTATGAACCAAAAATTACGCACTGAAAACTTGAAAATTGCTGTCTTGGCCGGCGGTGTCGGCAGCGAGCGCGACGTCAGCCAGCAGAGCGGCCAAAATATCTATAACGCCCTCCTTGAAGACGGGGCGGATGTTGTATTATCCGATATTACGCCGGACGATATGGGGATTTTAGAGGACGCATCCATCGATGTTTTTTTTCTGGCTCTGCATGGTCAGTTTGGAGAGGACGGCCAACTTCAGAAAATATTGGAGGAGAAGGGACTTTGTTTTACAGGCGCCGGTTCTGAAGCCAGCCGAAAGTCTTTCGATAAGCTGCTCAGCAAGCAGGCATTTTTTCATACCCATCTTCCGATCGCGAAACATCTCATCGTTCAGACGGATGATACGGCGTCTGTGCTGACCGATCACCTGAAAAAACTCGCCTCAAAATTCGTTATCAAACCGCTGAAACAAGGCAGCAGCGTCGGGATTGAAATCACCGATGATCCGGCAGCCGCAGCCAAAAAAGCGATCGAGTGTTTTGGGACCTATGGCGACTGCATGGTCGAAGAGTTTATCGACGGACGCGAAGTGACGGTGGGCATCGTCAATGACAAAGCCCTGCCGGTCATTGAAATTTGCAGCCAGGCGGCTTTCTATGATTATCAGGCCAAATACGAAAGCGACACGACCGAATACCTGTTTGACACGATCGAGGACCCGGTGCTGGCCGCAACGATACAAGCCATGGCCCTGACCTGTTTCCATGCCTTGGGATGCCGGCATCTGGGGCGTGTGGAT
>CALKKA010000067.1 GCA_937995495.1 uncultured Phycisphaerae bacterium | reverse complement strand
ACTCGCATCTGGCCATTACTCCAAAAGGCCAGAGAATAATGCATATCAATTCATGATTGCATCACGCTTCCATTAGGGCTTATCCGGAATCTAAGGGTCAGGGCATTAATCCTGCTCTTGCGACAGAAGATTTCTGTGTGTTCATTAGTCGTGCTAGTTGTTTTTTTGTGAATTGTAACTTTCCATGTAACTTTGTGCTTTAAATCGTGAGAGCAGCTGATATACTATGAGATGAACTGAGAAATGTAACCGGTAAGTTACACTGAAGTTACAATCGTAACGCCTTTTATTTAAAAGACTTAAAATTGCGTTTGGCTTCTCTACGGAACCAAAGGTTTGGGGTTCGAATCCCTACAAGCGCGGTTTTCATTTTTTCTTGAAACACCAATCGCTTTTTGAAAGTGCATGTGCTATGTCTGAATTCTTTGATAAACTTATCCAGCGGGCTTCGCTGCGGCCCCGTACGATTGTCCTGCCGGAAGGTTCCGATGATCGCATCCTCGACGCCGCCGCCAAAATTCTTGAACTCGGCTGTGCAAAACTGATTCTGCTGGGAGATGTCCAGTCCATTCAGGAGGCTCTGTCCCAAAGAGGTGCTGACCCGGCGAACCTGGAAATCATCGACCCAATAAATGACTCCCGGCTGAAGGAATTTGCAGAGGCATTTTACGAACTTCGAAAAGATAAGGGCTTGACACCTGAAAATGCCGCCGGGATCGTCACGGATGAAATTTACTTCGGAACGCTGTTGGTTAAACTGGGCCATGCGGACGGTCTCGTCGCCGGTGCCTGCCATTCATCCGCTAACACCATCCGGCCGGCCCTGCAGATCATCAAGTCCTTTCAGGGAATGCGAACGATCTCAAGTACATTTTTCATGTGCATGGACAACGAAACATATCTGTTCTCAGACTGTGCGATCGTTCAGATCCCAACCGCATCGCAACTGTGCGACATTACCATCGAGACGATCAAAACGGGCTTCTTATTCGGGATCGAGCCGCGTGTGGCCCTGCTGAGTTATTCAACTAAAGGCTCCGGCAGCGGCGAAGGTGTGGACAGGGTGGCCCGTGGTACAGATCGCGCTAAAGAGCGGGCCTTCGCCTTGTTTGGAGCCGCCGTGCCGGTTGATGGGGAACTCCAGTTTGACGCGGCGTTCGTGCCATCGGTTGCCCGGTTGAAATGCCCGGACAGCGAGTTAAAAGGCAGTGCCAATGTGTTTATCTTCCCCGACCTGGCCTCCGGCAATATCTGCTATAAGGCCGTCCAACGACTGGCCGGCGCCGAGGCATTTGGACCCGTGCTGCAAGGACTGGCCAAACCGGTCAACGACCTGTCCCGCGGCTGCGATGACCACGACATCATCGGAACCGTTGCCATTACCGCTATCCAAGCCGCTCAATAGAGTCGATGGAGCCTTTGAAAAAACAATTCGTGATACAGGAACATACCACGCCAGAGGACGTGCATTGGGACCTGATGCTTGAAATGGAAGATTGCCTATGGACATGGCGGCTGAACACCCCCCCTGCTGAAATCGAAAATGAACCGATCTCCGCCGAACGGATTCACGACCACCCCTTGCGGTTTCTAAGCTATGAAGGCCCCGTCCAGAACAAAACCGGCCACGTCAAAATCGCCGACCAAGGTCTCTATCAAATCATAGAGCAAACAGACATCTCACTGGTGGCTCTTTTTGAAGGGCAGATTCTCTCTGGGACGTTTGGTCTTTACCGGCTGGACGAAAAAAAACATTGGAAATTAGAGAAAAGGTAAACTTCTCAAAGGTCGTATTCTTTGATCTTGCGATACAGTGTGCGTTCGCCGATCTGCAGGATCTTCGCGGCTTCGGCACGATTCTGGCCTGTCAGTTCCAGTGTTTTCTGAATGTGCTGGCGTTCGACATCTTCAAGCGGCCGCCCCAGCATTTCATCCTGCGAATAGCCGGACACAGAAGTACTTGGCGCCTGCAATTGCCGCACGCGTGATATTTCCGGCGGCAGATCACGCAAGTCCAGTGTATCATTATCGCACATCACCACCATGGTGCGTATCACATTTCGCAACTGGCGGATATTGCCCGGCCAGGGAAACGCCATCATCGCCCGCATCGCCGGTTCGGTAATCAGATGGATATCACGCTTGAGTTCCTCGCACGCCTCCTTCAGAAAATACCCGAACAACTCAGGCACATCCTGCGGTCGATTCCGCAGCGGTGGTATTGTTACACTGACGCCCTTGATGCGAAAATACAGATCCTGACGAAATTTCTTTTCCTCCACCAATTTAGCCAGGTCGTGATTGGTCGCACTGATAAACCGCACATCCACTTTGACAGGGCTTGTCCCCCCGACCGGCATGACCAATCCGTCTTCGAGGACGCGCAATAACTTGGCCTGCATCGCCAACGGCATATCGCCGATCTCATCTAAAAACAGCGTCCCCTTGTCCGCCAACTGAAACATTCCCTTACGGTCCGCAGTCGCCCCTGTAAACGCCCCCTTGACATGCCCGAACAGTTCGCTCTCAAGCAGTGTCTCCGCCAGCCCCGCACAATTGATCGGGTAGAACGCCTTTTCCTCGCGCCCGGAGCTTGAATGGATGGCCTTTGCTGTCAACTCCTTACCCGTCCCCGACTCACCTTCGATGAGGACCGGCATATCCGTTGGAGCCACACGCCGGAGTACGCGATAGACCGCCTGCATCGCCGCACTGCGACTCAAAACTCCGGAAAAAGCAAAATCTTCCGGCTCATGAAAAACCGTTATCGGCGGAACAGCTCGACCCACCATGCGAACCAATTCGTCCACATCCAGCGGCTTGACCAGGTAATCATAAGCCCCCAGTTTGATGGCCTCTTTGCAGGCATTGATGTCGGCGGTTGAACTAATAAGAATGACCGGAATCGTTGGCGATTGACGCTGGGCTTGTGCCAACACGGCAATCCCATCGGTACCTTTTTCCAGATGCGTTGCGCACAGCACGATATCCAGAGGTTCCTGTGTGATGCTGTCGCGGGCTTGCTGAAAGGAATGCGCAACCCGGACACCGGCCCCCCGGCTCTCGAACGCCGCCGCTAACCTTGCCGCAAGGGACTTATCCGGTTCTACGATCAAAATGGCTGCGTCTTTTCTCATCCGTCACAACGAACCTGAGTATAACTGACCACAATTGAAAATTCCCGCTCCTGTGCGGCTATGCAGTGCCGCAATCGCATGTCTTTAATCCACTCGCGGGAATTTCTCACCCTGAAGGGTGGTACCGCCGTTTTATAAAAAGTCCGGCAGCAAGAGTGAATTTCCCACTGCCGGACAGTAAAAACTATTCTTTCTTTTGCTTTTCCATTTCTGTCACAGCTGCCTTGCGGCTGAGTTTAAAGCGACCCTGCTCATCGATCAACAGCAATTTAACCGGAATTATATCGCCGACCTTGCAGACATCTTCGACATTCTTGATAAATTCGTTGCTCAATTCGCTGACATGACACAGGCCCTCAACGCCCGGGGAAATCTCGACAAACGCGCCGAATTCCTTCACTGAAACCACGCGTGAATTCGGATAGATTTTCCCGACCTTCGGCGGTGTCGTCATCCCTTCAATCATATCGCGTGCCTCAAGGTGACCGCTGCCGCCAACACAACTGATGTTGATGGTGCCGTCTTCCTCGATCTCAATCGACGAATCGGTCTGCTCCTGAATACTGCGGATCATCTTGCCCGAAGGCCCGATGACCTTGCCGATATATTCCGGATCGATCTTGATCGTCACGATCTTCGGAGCATGCACGCTGAGTTCTTCACGCGGCGCTGCAATGGTTTCCAGCATCGTATCCAGAATCTTCAGGCGGGCCTGTTTGGCCTGCTCCAGAGCTGCCACCATAATATGGTGCGGCAGGCCCTCGGCCTTGATGTCCAACTGGATCGCCGTAATACCCTTCGTCGTACCGGTGATCTTAAAGTCCATCTCACCAAAGTGATCTTCGTCACCAATAATATCGGTCAGAAGCTCATAGCGGTCGCCATCGGAAATAAGCCCGACTGAAATCCCCGCCACAACTTCCTTCATGGGAACGCCCGCGTCCATCATCGCCAGCATGCCGCCGCAAACCGACGCCATCGAACTGGAGCCGTTGGACTCGGTAATATCCGAAACGATCTTAATGGTATACGGGAAATCCGCCTTGTCCGGCTTCATCATCGCCAGGGCCTTTTCAGCCAGCGCCCCATGGCCGATCTCACGCCGTCCGGGACCGCGGATCATCCGCGCTTCGCCAACCGAATACGGCGGGAAGGTGTAATGCAGCATAAAGTCCTGACCGAATTCATCGACCAGTCCTTCAACCTTCTGTTCGTCGCGGCCGGTTCCCAGCGTACAGGAGATCAACGCCTGTGTTTCGCCTCGGGTAAACAGCGCCGAACCATGCGAGCGAGGCAGGAATCCAACCTGGCAGTCAATCGCACGAATATCCTTAAAGCCGCGACCATCCGGCCGTTTGCCTTCCAGCAGAAGCTTCTTCACGGCCTTTTTCTGGATCTTATCAAACATCCGCTTCAGCTGCGTTTTCGTGCAAGCCGGCTCTTCCGGTTCAGTAATATACTGTTCGGCCGCCGCATCGATCATCTCATTAATCGCCGCGGAGCGATCCGCTTTAACCGTAATCTGGTAGGCCTCATAAATCTTGTCAAACGTATCGCCCTCGATCTTAGCGAGCAATTCTTCGTCCAACTCTTTCAGCGGAATCACTTTTTCCTGTCCGCATTTTCCGGTGAGTTCATCGATCAAATCACAGATCTGACCGATCGCGCCATGTGCCTGCTTGACCGCATCGGCTGTCACATCCTCCGGAACCTGTTTGGCATCGACTTCGATCATATTGATCGCATCTTTTTTGCCGCCCAAAATCAGGTTAAAGTCGCCCGCGTCACGCTGCTCGTATGACGGGAACAGCACAAATGCGCCATCCACACGGCTCAGACGGCACGCACCCAGCGGTCCCAGGAACGGGATCTTGCTGATCGACAGCGCCGCACTGGACGCAATCATCGCCAGCACATCGGGGTCATTCTCGGTGTCGGCACTGAGGACCGAACACATGATCTGCACTTCTTCGAAGTACCCTTCCGGGAACAGCGGCCGAATGGGCCGGTCGATCGTACGAGCGGTCAGGATTTCCTTGGTCGTCGGACGCCCTTCACGCTTCATGAAGCCGCCGGGGAACTTGCCCGCAGCGCTGTACTTTTCACGATAGTCCACGCTCAGCGGAAAATAATCAATATCCTCAAAACGCGGCGGAGCGGTGACGGCCGCAGCCAGTACCATTGTTTCACCCATCTGAGCAATCACAGCGCCGTGGGCCTGTCGTGCGATGCGGCCGGTCTCCAGACTCAAGAGTTTGCCGCCAATTTCTTTTTCTACTTTGTGTACATTAAACATATTCTTTTCTTTCATCTAAAATTTCATTGGCCTATGCCGGTGCGGATTTTCTCCGCAAAACCAGCCTAGGTATCTTTTTCGAGTGTGCTACTTACGCAGGCCAAGCCGCGAGATGATCTGCTGGTATCGTCCGAGGTTCTTACTCTTGACGTATTTCAGCAGCGAGGCGCGTGTTCCGACCATCTTCAACAGACCCCGACGGGACGAATGGTCTTTTCTGTGCACTTTGAGATGCTCGGTCAGTTCATTGATCCGACTGGTGAGAATGGCGACCTGAACCTCCGGCGAGCCGGTGTCGGTATCGCTGTTCTTGTACTCTGCAATCACTTTCTGCTTCTTTTCTTTGGTAATCATACCTGCTAATTTTCCTTTCAAACTGCGTTTTTGGGCCCCATTGCCCGTTTTTCCGTTTTTACCTTTTTTTCAGACCGCGTATTATACCGCATCTAAAACGCTTTGCAATCATATTTTAAACCCATTTTCAGGGCAAAAAACAACCCGCTCTCCCCCTGCTAAAGGGCCAAGTCCGGCGAAGGAGAGAACCGGTTATGGGTGGCATCTTCAATCGCAGCTTGTGAGTGAAACAATCAATCGGCAATAGGAAATAATAAGCTCCTCAGTGCGAAATGTCGCAGCCCCCGGAACACAGACCTCGCAACACCCGGGAAACCCCTCCCATCCCGAGACTTCAACGAGGATTAGGTGAATACCTGATCCTTATCGTTCCTTGATAATATTCGATAGCCGATGAGTGTTTTATTCAGGTTCAAAACTTAGACAATCAACC
>CALKKA010000066.1 GCA_937995495.1 uncultured Phycisphaerae bacterium | reverse complement strand
GAGCAGACACTCTGCCCGGTTATGGGCAATCCGATCAACAAGGAAGTCTTCATCGAATACAAAGGCAAAAAGGTGTATTTCTGTTGCCCGGGATGTGACGAGAAGTTTACTGCGGATCCAGAAAAATATCTCGGGAAACTGCCGCAGTTTGAGTAAACAAATGAAGTTTCAGGAATAGTTGATCTATGAACGAAACACTGAACAATCAGGATAAGCAAAACAGAGGATTGCTGGCAGGCGCGTTGGCCTTTTGCCTGAACAATCGGCTGGTCGTTCTTCTCTTTGTGATCGCCGTGGTCTTGACGGGCATTGCGGTGGCTCCGTTCGACTGGGACATAAACTGGCTGACACGCTCACCCGTTCCCGTCGATGCGATCCCTGACATTGGTGAAAACCAACAGATCGTTTTTACCGAATGGCCCGGCCGCAGCCCTCAGGATATCCAAGATCAGATAACCTATCCGCTGACAGTCAGTTTGCTGGGGATTCCCAAGGTCAAGACCGTCCGCAGCACTTCCATGTTCGGCTTTTCCAGCATCTATATTATCTTTGAAGATGATGCGGACTGGGATCAATCCCGAAACAAGATTATTGAGCGTTTAAATTCCCTGTCTTCAGATACACTGCCCGATGGCGTGCGTCCCGCGCTGGGACCTGACGCGACGGCGCTGGGGCAGGTCTTCTGGTACACACTCGAAGGCTATGATGCCGAAGGCAATCCCACCGGCGGGTGGGACCTGCATGAACTTCGAACCGTGCAGGACTGGACGGTGCGGGATGCGCTGATGTCCGCAGGCGGAGTGGCAGAGGTGGCTTCGGTTGGCGGTTTCGTTCGGGAGTACCAAATCGATGTGGACCCCGGTGCAATGCACGCGGCAAATGTTGACTTGAACGATGTGTTCGGTGCAATCAAAGCCTCCAACCGGGATGTTGGGGCGCGGACGATCGAGGTTAATCAGGTCGAGTATGTGGTTCGCGGCATCGGGTTCATCAAGTCCATCGCTGATATCGAGCAGGTAGTGGTCAAGGTCAACGATAATGTCCCCATCCGCGTCAAAGACATCGCTCATGTCTCCACCGGCCCGGCACTGCGGCGGGGTGTGCTGGACAAAGAAGGCGCCGAAGCCGTCGGCGGCGTGGTGGTGGTTCGCTACGGAGAGAATCCGCTGGAGGTTATTCAAAATGTAACCGCGAAAATCGCCGAGATCGCACCGGGCCTGCCACGTAAAACGCTGACCGATGGAACCGTCAGCCAGGTTAAAATTGTCCCGTTCTATGACCGCACAGGCTTAATCTACGAAACGCTTGGCACCCTCAATGATGCGATCGCACAGGAAATTCTGATCACGGTCATCGTTATCATTATCCTATTGAGACATTTTAGAAGTTCCGTGCTCATCTCCGGCCTGCTGCCGCTGGCAGTATTGATGTGCTTTATCGCGATGCGGTTCTTTAAAATCGACGCGAACATCGTGGCCCTGTCCGGCATTGCCATCGCCATCGGAACCATGGTGGATATGGGGATCGTCATCTGCGAAAATATCGTGCGCCACTTGCAGGAGGCGTCCGCTGAAAAGTCACGATTGCAGGTGATCTATGATTCAACCTGTGAAGTGGGTTCGGCGGTACTGGCCGCGATCTCCACAACGATCGTCAGCTTCCTGCCGGTTTTCACTATGATTGGTGCCGAGGGCAAGCTGTTTCGCCCGTTGGCGTTCACCAAGACATTTGCGTTGCTGGCTTCGGCCCTCATCGCGATCTTTGTGATTCCTGTGTTCGCGTATTGGTTTTACCACGGCAAACAAAAACCGCAAGCGGACACCAAGCCCCAATCAAAGCGGTTTGCTAATCTCGCTGATTTGATCGTTGTCCTGCTCGTTGCGGCGTTGCTGAGCAAATACTGGATGCCGCTGGGTCCGGACCGCGGTGTGATTCTCAGCTTCCTATTCGTTGCGGCAGTGCTTTTGCTGGTGTTGATCAGCGTCATGCTGCTCACCCGGTTTTACCCACCGATCCTCAATTGGTGTCTGGCCCACAAAGGTCGTTTCCTGATGATGCCGTTGGTGCTGGTCATTGCAGGTGGGTTCGCTTGGAGTAGTCTGGGCAAGGAGTTTATGCCGTCGCTGGATGAGGGCTCGTTCTTATACATGCCTACAACCATGCCGCACGCCTCGATCGGTGAGGCCATCGATGTACTGGCAAAGATCGACTCGGCGATCAAGACCGTGCCGGAGGTCAAGACCGTGGTCGGCAAGATCGGTCGCGTGGAAAGCCCACTGGACCCGGCACCGATCTCGATGGTCGAAACGGTGATTGACTATCATTCAAAATTCAAGCGAGACAAGGACGGCCGGATTATTACGGATGGCAATGGCAAGGCCATTCGCCAGTGGCGCGATCACATCGAAAGCCCACGCGATATTTGGGATGAAATCGTCAAAGCAGCCAAACTTCCCGGTACCACCAGCGCGCCGCTGCTGCAGCCGATTGAGACACGGCTGATCATGCTGCAAACGGGAATGCGTGCCCCGATGGGCATCAAGGTCAAAGGCCCCGACCTGCAGACAATCGAGACGGTGGGCCTGCAACTGGAGCGGCTCTTAAAAGAGATGCTGTTTATCGACCCGGGCACGGTCTTCGCCGAACGGATCGTGGCCAAGCCCTATATAGAGATCCATATCGACCGTGAGGCGATTGCCCGTTATGGGTTGCGGATCGACGATGTACAGAATGTCATCGAGATCGCGATCGGCGGAAAACCCGTCACCAAGACCGTCGAAGGGCGGCAGCGGTACCCGGTTCGCGTGCGATACCTCCGCGAACTTCGCAATGAGATACAGGAAATCAACGAAATTCTCGTGCCCGCGCCCGGTGGCGTGCAGATTCCCATGGGCCAGTTGGTGCGTATCGAATACACCCGGGGCCCGCAGGTCATCAAGAGCGAAGACACCTTCCTGACCGGCTATGTGCTGTTCGATGGGCACGAAGGTCTGGCCGAAGTGGATGTGGTCGAGGATTGCAGTCGCCTTCTGAACGACAAGATTGCGGCCGGTGAGCTTGTTTTGCCGGCCGGTGTCAGTTACAGTTTCGCCGGAACCTATGAGAATCAGGTCCGGGCACAGAAGACGCTTAAGATGGTGCTTCCGGTGGCTTTGGGAGTCATTTTCCTGATCCTGTATTTCCAGTTCAAGACCATCCCGCACACATTGCTGGTGTTCAGTGGAATTTTCGTCGCCTGGTCGGGTGGGTTTTTGCTGCTGTGGCTGTACGGGCAGGGGTGGTTCATGAATGTGTCACTGCTGGGTGTGAACCTGCGGCAGCTTTTCAATATCCATACCTACAATCTCAGTGTCGCGGTATGGGTGGGATTTTTGGCATTGTTCGGTATCGCCACCGACGATGGCGTGCTGATGATGACCTATCTGACTCAGCAGTTCAAAAAGACCCCGCCGGAGAGCATTGACGAGATTCGTGCGGCGACCATTACTGCCGCTCACCGACGCGTGCGTCCAGCTCTGATGACCAGTGCCACGACCATTCTGGCTCTATTGCCAATTCTGACCTCGACTGGCAGGGGGGCTGACATCATGGTGCCGATGGCCATCCCGTCGTTTGGCGGCATGATCCTCGCGGTCATCGTTATCTTCATCGTCCCCGTCCTCTTCTGCTGGATGCAGGAGCGAAAAACAGAAAAAGTGGGGTGATTATTTCACAGGTTCCTGCGTGGAATAAATATTTTTTCATTTCAACCAATCAGCCTACAAAATGTACATATATAGTGTCCATCTCTTTGTCGACGTCTACATATAGTAACGATTACACTCGTCAAAACGTCTTTAATGGGGTTTATTTCAGGATTTATTTATACAATTCTCATAAAAAGCCGATTTTTATTTATTGACAAAGTGGGAAGAAGTGGTAAGATTTCCCACTAAATGGTAACTTTGTGGGACGCAATACCATGCTGATGTTGACAGGCGAATATGAACATACGATTGACGGCAAGAGCCGGCTATTCGTATCCAACAAGTTGCGGAGCCAGATCGACTCTGAGCAATACGGCAGCAACTTCTATCTCGCCATGGGCTCCAACGGCATTTACTGTTTATACCCCGAAAAATATTTTCAGCAGATCGCCCTTGTCGGTGCGCCAGGGATGGGCGCCCCGGACGAATCCGTTTCGTTTGAGCGGATGAGCTTCGCTTTGGCCAGCAAGGTGGAATTGGATCGACAGGGACGATTACTGATCAACGAGAAGTTAAGAAAACGGGCCAATTTGGGAACGGCACTGACGCTTGTGGGTGTTCGAGACCATATTGAAATCTGGAACACGGACGATTGGGAGCGTTATCTGGATGATAATCTCCATCAATTCCACACCCAGTTGGCTCAGGCGCGTCAGGCCCAACTTTCGAAATCAGGTCGCGACATGGAACTTTAGGGAGGTTTGTATGGAAACACGGATGAATAATGAAATTGAGATTCTTCGGCAGGGTCTGACCGGACAACAGCCCGTTGATGAGTCGGTATTGACATCAGCGGCCGTGCTGGGTGAGCGTTTGGAAATGCTCAAACGCAGAAGCTCACTGTTCGAGGCGGTTTCGTTCTCGCCGGACGTCGAAGCGATTATGGCTGAGCAACTGACGGCTGTGGCCAATTGAGTTGATCTTTGAAAAACGGATAAAGGAATGACGGCCCAACAGGACAACGCTCAGGACGAATCGTTGCCTGTTGAACATATTCCGGTACTTACGGAGCCGTTATTGGAATGGATTCTTCTCCCCAAGGATGGGGTCATGGTCGATGCGACGGTTGGACATGGAGGTCACAGCCAGATTTTCGGCCGAATGTTGGGCCCTGAGGGTTATCTTCTAGGGCTGGATGTGGACCAAAACAGTATCCAAAGGGCCCATTCAAATTTATCAGACCTTGCGTGCAGGGTCGAGCTGGTGCGGGAGAACTTCGCAGGGATGAACGAAGTTCTCTCACACCAAAACATTGACAAAGTGGATTTTATCTTGGCCGACCTGGGATTTTGCTCGGGACAATTAGACGATGCAGATCGAGGCCTGAGCTTTCAAAAGCCGATGTCGCTGGATATGCGGTTGGATGATCGGCTCAAGACCACGGCGGCGGATTTAGTAAACGGCTTAAGCCAGACGGAACTGGCGGATGTAATTTACGAATTCGGACAGGATCGGGCCTCACGGAAGATCGCCCGATCCATTGTCCAGCAGCGGTCGCAGAAGAAGTTTACGACGACCACGGAATTGGCAATGTTGATTTGCCGGGCGATGAAACTGACGCCCCATCCCGGACGGATTCATCCGGCGACACGGACCTTTCAGGCCCTGCGGATCGCGGTGAACCGGGAACTGGAAAGTTTGCATACACTGCTGACGGACGCCCCGGACCGGCTAAACCCGGGCGGCTTCATTGCGATCATCAGTTTTCACAGCTTGGAGGATGGACGGGTCAAAAGAAATTTTCGTCAAAATAAAGCTGATGGAATTTATGACATTCTGACGAAAAAACCAATAGCCGCGAGCCGTGAAGAGATCACTCGAAACCCTCGGGCACGAAGCGCCAAACTACGGATCGCAAAACGCTTATAAATTGCATAATGTATAATCATGAAAAAGGGAGTTTTCAAGATGACCGCTGACGCCAAGGTAGGATTATTGCTGGGGCTGTTTTTTATTGTGATAATCGCATTTTTGGTTAATGGGCTTCCGAATTTCATTCATGAAAAAGACACTTCTACTACCAGTGTTTCGATCGTAACAGGGCAGGATATGGTATTGGATAATAGCAACGGTGCCTCCGGCGCGGCTCACCGGCTCTTTGCTCCCCGCACCTCTGCGAAACAGCGTACGGTCGAACCCCCTCAAGAAACGATCGTATTGGATTCAGCACCCGAGCAGACGCCGCAGGTTGAAATTCCTGATTTAGTGCCGCAGCGGCAAATGCCGGTTGTTGTCCAAAACAATCCAACCTTGGTTCAAGAGGTCGCAGCAGCTCCTAAGAGACAAACGCATGTCGTCAAATCCGGCGAGATCCTGCCTTTCATCGCAAAGCATTATTACGGCCCGGAAGAGGGCAATCGTAGGATCGTGATCCAAAAACTGTATGAGGTAAACAGCAGTATCCTCAAGTCACCAGACCATATCTGTGTGGGACAGAAACTAACGATTCCTACAGAGGAGGAGATGGATCAGTTGGTCAATCCGTCTAGTGAAGTGGTCAAAGCGCCTAGTGCCTCCGAAATATTGCGAAAGAAAGCATCCGATATACTTGATTGGGCAGACAAAAAAGACATCCGTTCGATCTCTGAATATACGGTTCGTAAAGGTGACAATCTGTGGTCTATTGCTGAGCAGAATTTAGGTGATGGTAATCGCTATAAGGAGATCGCCCAACTAAACAAGGGCAGGATTAGAAATGCTAATGATGTTGCCGTCGGAACCCGATTAGTTATCCCCCCCCAATGAGCCAATGTGAATGTCGCGATTGAGAGTGATCCTTGTTATTTTTTCAGTAACCGCCTTCCTGATCTTCACCATTCTATTGCGCACCTCCGCCAGCCGGATGTTTTTTCAGTACCAGCAGGCTTCCGTTAAGCAAAAAGAGCTGCTCCAACAGCTTTGGCAAAAACAGCTTCGGTTTGAGTGTCTGGTCAATCCGGCGGGACTGCCGCAGATACAACCGCCCACTTTTTTTTCCGAGGACAGCAGCGAATGAATGTCAACCGTCGTCAAATCTGGATTATGAGTGTGTTTCTGACCATGATCGTGCTGGCTTTTGGTGCGCTGTTCTGGCGTGTGTTTGATCTGAAGTATAATGATAGAGATGCATTTCAGGAGAGAAGCCAGCGGCAGCTAAGTGCTTTCGGTGTTGAAACACCGCGCCGCGGTCAGATTCTTGATTCACAAGGCCGGGTGCTCGCCGCAAGCATCAAGACATACAACGCATTTGTCGAGCCGAGAGTCCTCAACGAGTACCCCGACCAGATCCTGGTGACGGCTTCGACTTTGCAGGATATATTAGAGATTCCCGGGCCAGAGATATGCCGGATGATAGCCGAGAGTAAGAATCCCGGATTCGTGAAGATTAAATCAGAAATCAGCGATGACCAGCGGCAATTGCTCCAAGCGGCCCGTCTTCGTGGACTGGGCATCGATCCGAACTGGGACCGACTGTATCCGGCGGGAAATCTGACGGGTCATTTATTGGGCTTTGTAGGGGCCGATGATACCGGGCTTTCCGGACTTGAACTGCGTTATGATAATATATTGGCAGGAAAGCAAGGAAAGCATTTTTTTGTGGTCGATGTGGGTCGTGATCCCATCGGTGCCCAGACGACGAAGGGAAACGACGCCGAAGACGGTCTGAATTTGGTGCTGACCGTTGATTCGGTGATACAGCGGTTTGTGCATGAGGCTCTACAGCAGAAGATGGAGGAGTATGAAGCTGAGTCGGCGGTCGCTGTGGTGATGGACCCCTGGACTGGCGGTATTATGGCGATGGTCTCGTTGCCGGATTATGACCCCGCCGCGTTCTCGACGACGCCCCAGGATAAAATGCGCAACCGTGCTCTGACCGATCCGTTTGAACCGGGCAGTATCTTCAAGCCGTTGGTTGCAACGATGGCGCTGGATTCAGGAATGATTGGCTATGAAGAAAAATTCGATTGCGAGAACGGCCAATGGTCAAAATACGGGGGTATTGGCGAATATGGTAACCATGAGTACGGGATGCTGACTGCTCGTGAGATCATTATCCATTCCAGCAATATTGGCATGGCCAAGATTGGCCTGAAGATGGGCCAAGAAAATTTATATGATGGCCTGAAACTGTTCGGGTTTTCCAGCCGGACCGGAATTGATCTGCCCGGCGAGGAACCGGGACTGGTGTGGTCACTTCCAAAATGGAGCCGATACTCTGTGACGCGCATACCCTTCGGCCACGAGGTGATGGTGACGCCAATTCAGATCTGCCGTGCCTACAGCATTCTGGCCAACGGCGGCTATGTGGTCAAACCGCATGTTGTCCGAGCAGTTGTCGATGGTCAGGGACGCATCGTTGAGGATAGACAACCTCCCAAGGGAATGGGTTATATTATCAAAACCGAAGTGGCTGAGTGGATGGTCCAAACCGCGCTGAGCGATGTGGTTAATGAGGGGACCGGTGACAAGGCCAAGTTGGAAAACTGCCAGGTCTGGGGAAAAACAGGCACGGCGAATATTGCCACAGACGGGCACTATGACTGGAAGAACTATGTGGCTTCATTTGTCGGTGGGGCACCTGCTGAAAAGCCTGCGGTTGTCGTGATGGTTTCCATCCGAAAACCCAAACGCTCCCTTGGAAAAGGATATAGTGGTGGCCGTGTTGCAGCACCGGTCGTGGGTGCAATTATTGAAAATACGCTCCGGTATTTGGGGGTGACTGAACCGGCTACGACCGAACCGGTTATGGCTGAATCGCTGACGGCGGCTCGATAGGTCTTTTCCCGATGTAACCGGCTTCATTGCAATAACGCAAAATCTGATGGCCCAGCGGGGCAGCCTCACCGGCGCCTCTTTCACCGCGTTCCACAAGAACCGCAATCACAAGGGCTCGGCCTGAGCTGTCTTCGGCAATACATTCGAACCAGGCATGATAAGGTTTTTCAGTCGACCCGGTCTTGCCGTAGATTGTTATATTACGATCAAATAAAACGCTTTTGTTGCCGGGTTTGCTGAATTCATTGTACGCTGTTCCGTGGGATTCATAGACGACGGCTTTCATCCCGTCACGGACCACAGACAGTGTTTTATTTGAGATGGGAAGTCTTCTTAATCCGATTTCGTTGTAAGGGTCGTTTTCATCATGGACGAGTCGGGGAAATTTGTACACGCCGCCCCGTGCGATGACTGACAGGGCATTGGCAACTTGAAGAACACTGACTCGCAGACTGCCTTGTCCCATCCCCCACCATTTTAGCTCCCATTTTGGGAGGAGTTCTAATTCTGAAGCCGATGAAACTTGCCCTTGAACGACAGCGTACTCCAGACACCCCCAGGACTGTTTCAGGCCGCGGCTCTGGAAGTCAGCGTTTGTCGAATCATCTGTGATGACAGGTGTTTTTAAAATTTGCTGCCCAAAACCGAAATCAAAGAGCCACTTTTGCAACTGTTCGCTCGGCAAGCGGTGTGCCAGACGCGTGAAATAGACATTACAACTGCCCCGAATGGCGTTGCGAGCAGTGTTGCCGTTTGAGCCAAAGTGATCGTCGTGTCCAATTCCGTAATTTCGTTGCAGTAGACATCGTGGCCATCCATCGGGCGGGGCATGGCCCGTACAGGAGATCGGTTCGTGCGGTGTAATTTTTCTCTCTTCCAGTCCGGCGACCAGGATCAGGGGTTTGGCTGTGGAACCCGGTGGGTAGTTCCGTTCCAGAGCTTTATGCTGCCAGAGTTTATTCGGGTCATTCAGATTGAAAATATGCTTATAATTTTCAGTTTTTCGAATTGTGTTCAGGTCAAAGGTCGGCATGGATGCCATGGCCAAAATATCATTGTTGGCCACTTCCAGAACCACCGCCGCACAGTACTTATTTCCATGTGGCAGGTTGTTATCCGCCAGCATGGCTTCGACCTTCCGCTGCAAGTCGATGTCGATAGTCAACTGAACATCCCGGCCAAACTCGGGTTCCATCCGTTCAAGCAGATTGCCCTCGATGTCATGTCTCACCGCGCCGCGGCGCCCTCGCAACACGGGTTCATACACCTTCTCAAGTCCGAATTTTCCGACCACCTCGCCGGGAGTGTAACTCATATAGGTATCGTCTTTGAAGATTTCCGCCTCGCTTTGGCGCCATGGAGCCACCCAGCCGATGAGTTGGCATGCGGCAGAGTCATACGGATAGTCTCGTTTGGCTTCCGACTTGATCTCCAAGTGTTTAAGCTGCAGCAATTCTCTCTGGGCACGCTGCAGATCCTGCTGCGTTTTCAACTCCACGAGGGGATAAGTTTGGTACATTTCCGCCAGATCGACCTCAACAATATCCTGGATCGAAATCGGTTTGGTTCGCGTGCGATACTGTTGCCAGGTTTTGTCCTGATTTCGACGCTTCCACCAGACATAACGGGACTGCTCCCATATCTGATCGTTGATTTGTTTGATGTTGTCTTCGATCTCTTCTCGTGATACATCGGCAAGATGCCAGGCCAGATCGATGGATTGCTCCAGATCCTCAATGGGCTGTTTCCATTTTTCCTCATAGAGCTCTCGCTCGATCTCAGCGCGTGTTTTCTCATCGGTCAGCACCCGAAGAATTCGTGCTTCTCTCCATCGCGGGTCCGCATAACGTGTCAGCTGATAATTGATATGCAGGAAGAAAGCAGGCTTGTCGATTGCAATCGGATTGCCGTAACGGTCAAGTATTTTGCCGCGAACGGTGGGGCGTTGTTTGAGGGCCATGA
>CALKKA010000065.1 GCA_937995495.1 uncultured Phycisphaerae bacterium | reverse complement strand
AGTGCCATCTTTGTTCCGATATTAGGCGTTTTTTCTTTGACAAAAGACTCCATTCGGCGATAATCGGCCCCCATGACTGCTATGGAATTCACAATCGCCCGGCCGGAGGATGTCCTTGGCCAGTAGCGGAATGACGAACTATGACACGATCATGGGTCGCATGGTCGTTGACCAATCCCTGTGTACTGAGGATGAAGTGCGTCGCTGTATCGAGGAGAAGAAGGCCCGTTCTTCTGAGGACCCAATCACCCTTGAGCAACTTCTTCTGGATAAACAATTCGTCACCAACACCCAGATCGATCGACTGCGAAATCTCATCCGGGAAAGCAAGGATGTTTCCAGCCAGATCCCCGGCTATAAGATTCTTGGCAAATTAGGGTCCGGGGCAATGGCCGTTGTTTACAGAGCCAAACAAATCTCTCTGGATCGCACGGTTGCTGTGAAAGTGCTTCCCAAAAAGTTTGTTCAAAAGGCCGACTATGTCGAACGGTTCTATAAAGAAGGGCGCCTGGCTGCCAAGATGAACCACAACAACATCGTGCAGGCGATCGATGTAGGCGAAGTGGGCGGACTGTATTACTTTGTGATGGAGTATGTCGAGGGGAAAACGCTTCATGATGATTTATCTAAAGGAAAAATCTTCAACGAAGAGGAGGCGATCGACCTGATCCTGCAGCTTGTCAGTGCACTGGGCCATGCTCATTCTTTGGGTCTGGTTCACCGTGATGTCAAGCCCAAGAACATCATGATCAACAAGGATGATGTGGTTAAGTTGGCCGATATGGGGCTGGCCCGTGAGACCTCGGACGTAAAGGCCGCCGAGAACGAAAAGGGTAAGGCGTTTGGGACACCTTATTACATTGCCCCCGAACAAATTCGCGGCCTGACAGATATTGACGGCCGGGCCGATATTTACGCATTGGGAGCGACCTTGTTCCATATGGTCACCGGCCGTGTGCCGTTTGAGGCGAGCGCTCCGTCCGATGTGATGAAAAAGCACTTGAAAGAGACTCTCACGCCACCGGACCACATCAACACTGCCCTGTCGGCCGGAATTTCCGAGGTGATCGAGACGATGATGGCCAAAAACCGGAGTGAACGATACAAGAACATGGAAGAGGTCATGGGCGACCTGAAGGCCGTGCGAAACGGACAGCCACCGCTACTGGCACGGCAAAAGTTTAATGTTGAGGCTCTTGAAGAGCTGGAAGAAGGAATGGCGATTGAAACGGCCGATGACGGCGAGAGAATGTACTCGTCAGAAGCCATCGCCACCTATCGCTTGTGGGTGATCATCCTGGGCGCCCTGTCGGCGCTGATGCTATTGGCCGTGATATTTATGCTGATCAGCAAGTAAACTATCTTTTCGGTCTTGTCCAACCGGAACCCTCTTTAAACTCCTACAGCCACTTTTCCCCCGCAGCTCATCATGAACCTTGGCCGGCATAGAGAATGCCAAGAAATATATTGTTCCTCGAGACCGGAAAACTATAATGACCCCTAATCAACACTACTTGAAAGGGTTTGTTATGAAAAAAAAGGTATTCACCATTACTGTCATCTTTATTGTGTTTTTCACTTCAGAAATTTATGGTCAGGGACAGTCAGATAATAAAACGATCACCTTTCGGGGTGCCCCCAAAAAACTCACAGGAGGGTTTCTGTTTACGGAAGGGCCAGCGGCAGATCAAGAGGGAAATGTTTACTTTACCGACATCCCCAACAATCGAATTCATAAATGGTCCGCTGATGGCAAGCTGTCGACTTTTCTGGAAAACTCTGACGGGGCCAATGGACTGTCCTTTGATGAGAACGGCAATCTGCTTGCCTGTCTCGGTGGAACAGGGAAGCTGGTATCCATCGATGCACAGGGAAAAAGCACTATCTTGGCCGACCAATACGAAGACAAGCCTTTTAATAGTCTTAATGACTTGTGGATTGCCCCCAAAGGGGGTGTCTACTTTACAGACCCCAGATATGGAAACAGAGACAGTCTCCCGCAGGGCGGTGAGCATGTGTATTACCTCTCTGCTGACCGCAAGGGCCCTGTGCGGGTTATTGATGATATGGTACGGCCCAATGGGGTCACTGGCACTCCCGATGGAAAAACACTTTATGTGGCGGATCACGGAGCCGATAAAACATGGGCCTACAAGATCAATCCAGACGGATCGCTGTCTGACAAGAGGCTTTTTGCTGAACAGGGCTCAGACGGGATGACGCTGGATGAAAATGCTAATGTTTATCTGACTGCAGAAGCTGTGAATGTCTATAGTCCGTCCGGCAAACTCCTTAAAACCATCAATGTTCCGGAAGTACCCTCTAATGTCTATTTCGGGGGGAAAGACAAAAATACGCTTTACATTACGGCCAGATCCTCTTTATATTCTGTAAATATGAATAGTAAACTCTACTCATTTACCATGAAGGGTATTAACGGAGAAACCGTTTCTTTGTCCGAATTTCAGGGCAAGGTGCTTCTGCTGGTCAACGTTGCCAGTAAATGCGGCTTCACGAAACAATACGCTGGATTGCAACAGCTCTACGAAAAATATAAGGATCGAGGGCTTGTCGTGTTAGGTTTTCCGGCCAATAATTTCATGGGCCAGGAGCCGGGCACTGACCTTGAGATCAAAAACTTCTGCCAAACCAAGTTTAATGTGACCTTTCCCATTTTTTCTAAGATCTCTGTGAAAGGGAAAGATATCCATCCCCTGTACCAATACCTAACCGGCCCTGAGGAGAATGGAGAGTTTGGCAAGCCGATCACCTGGAACTTCAATAAGTTCCTGATCGGCAGGGATGGAGAAACACTTGCTCGATTTGGATCGAAAACCAAACCTCTGGATGCCCAAATTATTGATGCTGTTGAAAAAGCACTAAACGAGTAAGAGTGTTCTGGCCATCTACATTCGTTTCTACTTGCACTGCAGGAGCGCAACATACCCTCCATCATGATCGAACGCATGAGGTGTTCTTGTTGATGGAAACACTTGTTTTTCGTTGAGCCATGTAACTGATTTGTTCTGAGACAGGCACCATTGGATTTGTCCGGCATTTTCTTCAGGCTGGATTGAGCAGGTTGAATACAGGATCTTTGTTTGAGGCCGAGCCAATGACACTGCCTTGAGAAGCAGCTCCCGCTGAATTTTTTGAAGGTTCTTAACCGCCTCAGGGTTCCACCGCCAGCGAGCCTCCACCCGCCGGGCCAGAACACCGGTATTCGAGCACGGCACATCCAATATGATCGCATCCAATCGTTTCAGCTTTTGAACCGCCTGCTCGAGCCGGGATGCCGGGACGAGTTCGATGGATTGAAATCGCATCCGTTTGGCATTTCCGCGCACTTTCGAAAGTCGTTTGGCGGCCGCATCGCTGGCCAGAATAAGGCCTCTGTCCTGCATATGGATAGCCGAAGCCATGCATTTTCCACCCGGTGCGGCACACATGTCCAGTATGGTCCCCTCCGGGGCCGGAGCCAGCGTGTTGATCGCGTTTGCGGCGGTGACATCCTGAATAAAAAAAAGACCGTCCTGATACGCCAGGCCTGTATTGATCTTCCCGGTCCCCTGGATGCGAATCATACCGTTTAGGGATTCATTGAAAATGCCCTCTTCCTGAAGCTTTTCCGCCAAGTCCGCCGCCGTTGTGCGAAGCGTATTGGGCTGCAGGATGATGGATGGATGGCGATTGGATGCAAAACAGACCCCCCTGGTTTTCTCCTCACCAAAGGCCCTGAGCCATTCCTGAACAAGCGCTTGCGGCAGTGAAAAGGCGGCCCGAAAATATGCCGCCGCATCGGCCTTAGGGTCCGGCAAAAGGTCTTCGGCAAATAAACACCCAAATTCCTTTGTTTGCGGCACTGTTCGCTGAAGATGTTTCGCACCCAGCGGGGATTGCCTGTTTTCAATGGCCCGTTGGATATTTCGCAGTACAGCGTTGATAAAACCAGCCCCCTTTTTTGAGCTCGCCTGACGACTCAACTGAACCGCCTCATTGAGCACCGCATACTCAGCCGTTTTGGGGGCATAGACTAACTCATAAACTCCCATTCGAAGCAGGTTCCATTGTGATGGCCTAACGCGTGCTGAATCGAGCGCGGAACATTTTTTCAGGATGTGGTCAATTGTGCCCCGGTGTCGAACGACCCCAAAAACAATATCTGTGGCTTGGGCTGGGCGGTCGGTACGGCTTAACAACTGGCCCAGGACCTCGGCGGTGTCGTGTTTGAAAATATTGCACTGGTTGAGTGCTTTCCATGCGGCAGCGCGAGCAGTCAGGGTTCGCAGCGGCTTCATTTAGAGAATTCCATCCAGCGCTTTTTCGTCAGAAAGGAACAAATCCCCCGCTCTGCACTGGTGGCCGTTGACATATGACCCAAAATCCATCAAGCGTGAACCCGCTGGTTTTAGCTCGAGTATCTGCAAGGCCCCATCGCCGCAAATGATATTTAGATTTTCGTCCAGAGCCCCGGTGACATCACCTTGTTTTCGCACCCGGTCAACGGCTCGGGCCTTGGCGATCCCGACCCGCCAGTTCTTACCGGTCTTGGAACAGACATAGACCGTTTCGGCTGCCGGCCATGGCCACAACGCACGTATCTGGTCAACAATCTTACCGGCCTCATTGTCCCAATTGATATAGCCGATGTTTTTATGGAGCTTTGGAGCTTTTGTGACCTTTGATGGATTCTGTTCGAGATAGACAGCCGAGCCATCAGCGATTTTTTCAATGGTTCCCATGAGCGTCGGCACCGACAGCGCCGAAAGTTTATTGTGAACACATTTGACCGTGTCGTCCGGCAGAATGGGAATCTTATCCTGTGCCAATATTAGACCGGCATCCATTTTTTCAGCCAGCGTAATGATGCTGACGCCGGTTTCTGTTTCGCCGTTCATAATCGCCCAGTGGATCGGAGCCGCGCCGCGATACTTCGGCAGCAGCGAGGCATGGACATTAACCGCACCGTACTTCTGCAGGGCAATCACCTCCTGGCTGACCTTTTGGCCGAACGCAATAACCACCAAAAGATCTGCTTTAAAGGCGGCGACCTGCTCTATCATGTCCGGCGTATTGACATTTTCGGCTTCAACACAGGGAACGTTGTTCCGGGAACACCAGAGATCAACATCTGTATGATGGGGCTTACTGCGATGGCGGCCTGCCGGTCGTGCGGGTTGTGTAAACACACCGACCAGTTCATGGCAACTGTGATGAATGGCTTCCAGACAAGGGACGCCGAACTGTGCTGATCCGAAGTATATTATTTTCAGGTTCTTGTCCTATACAGCTGGCGCCCTCAAGCCTAACGCCACGCAAAGCGTGTGAGTCGCTACTGGGATTGAGGGGCGTTCACGACGTCGGTCTTTCGGGGTAAGCCAATGATAACGCCCATGCGCCCGAGTTCGCCGGACACATCGGTCTGATAGGGGTCCAGTTCGAAGCTACGGCGGAAATTTTCCTCGGCACGTACTTGATCATCAACGCTCAGATAATAGAATCCAAGCAGCCGATAAGGCTCCGGGGATTTGGGTGTCAAACCGGAAGCTTGGTAGTAACAGCTTGTTGCATACTCGCCCAACCCTTCATTCTGAAACGCCTTACCCAATCGCAAGGAAGCTGGAGCAGAAACAGCCGCTTGGCTGATATAGAGCTCTGCGATGACCTGGGCCCGTTCAGTTTGTTTCTGGTCCGACGCCACCTTGACCAGGCCCGCCTGCGCACGATAGTGGATCGGGTTAAATCCAAGGGCTACGCGATACTCAAAATCCGCTTTATCTAACTGTCCTTCGCCATACGACAATTTACCAAGCTGATAATGGGCTTCAGGGTTTTCATATTTGCGGTCGATCTGTTCGAGCAATTGTGCCTTTGGGCTTAGTTCAATAGCCTCTTCTTGATTCGCTGTATCCGGGGCTTTGGGGGTGGATTCGCAACCCATCAAAACAAGTGCCAGCACCAACGATAGAATTGTAACTGTCCGTGTCATGGACGCCTCCGTTCATTTAAAAAGTGGCTATAGTTTCTGCTTTCTTTATTGTGAACGCCTTGAAACCTTTTTTCAAGGCAAAAAATTGATTTCTTTTCAATCCCTAAACGTCAAGGTTTTGCACTTCCAGCGCGTGTTCCTGGATGAAGTTCCGCCGCTTCTCGACATTGTCGCCCATCAGGATGCCGAACATGCGGTCGGCCTCGCCAGCATCCTCAAGCTGCACTTTCAACAGTGTACGAGCTTGGGGGTTCATTGTTGTTTCCCAGAGCTGGTCGGGGTTCATCTCGCCGAGCCCTTTAAACCGTTTGATTTCAAGGTTCCGAGTCCCAATCTGCCGGACTCCCGGCACAATCGACTCCAGTGAAGCGATCGGGAATTCGTCGGCACCGTTGATAATCACAAATCGAGTGGGTAAATCTTCGCCAGAGACAGATTTTTTCGGCTTCAATAGATAATCCCGCCAGTCGAGGTTGTAATCGTCCCGGAGACGAGAACAAATTTCATTCAAACGGAATACTTCGTGGAGCTCTTCGGCGATAAATGTGTCGCTTTGGGGCGAACCGTCTATCGATGTCTCTCCCTCGAGAGCGTTTAATTTCTCCAGTCGCCCTTCAAAGGCGTCCTTGTCATAGTAGTATTCATCCTTGCCCTCACTACGGACCTGATAAGCAGGTAGCTGTTGGTCCTTAAAATATTTTCCAACAAAATCCGCAAAGATAATACCCCTGCGATTCAAAACACGAATACTGCGCTCGGCGTCATTCAGGATTTTTACCAGCAGCGCTAGTTTTGGCTGTTCAAATTCACGCGTTTGCCCACCCGGTTCACGCACCACCAGATGCGACCCCTCCAGCCCACGATTTTCAGTGCTCTGCTGCATCTGGTTTTCGTTCAGAATGTATTCAGAGGTTTTACGCCCCTTGACATGGACTTCGTAAAGCGGCGGCTGTGCGATGAAGATGCGCCCCTCTTCAAACAATCGCGGCATCTGCCGGAAAAAGAACGTTAGAAGCAGCGTCCGAATATGTGCGCCGTCAACATCGGCATCCGTCATGAGCACGATCTTGCCATATCTGCACTTGGATAAATCAAAATCATCCGCTCCGATCCCTGTCCCTAAGGCACTGATGATCGTACGAATTTCTTCGTGTCCCAGCATTTTATCGAGGCGTGCCTTTTCAACATTTAAAATCTTTCCCTTCAAGGGCAAAATCGCCTGAATTTTCCGGTCTCGGCCGCCTTTTGCGGAACCGCCGGCTGAATCGCCCTCGACGATAAAGATTTCTGTGTTGACAGTGTCCTTACTGGAACAGTCCCACAGTTTACCCGGTAAATTCGCATTGCTTAAGGCGCCTTTGCGGCGGGTCAGCTCGCGGGCTTTACGGGCCGCTTCACGGGCCGCGGTGGCCTGAATCGCTTTGTTCAGGATACGCTTGGCCTCAGCGGGATGCTCTTCCAGGTAAATGGCGAGCTGTTCGTTGATCATGGTTTCAACAAAGCCAGCCACCTCTGGATTTGACAACCGCACCTTGGTCTGAGCCTCAAAGTGCGGTTCGGGCACTTTCACCGAGATCACCGAGATCAAGCCTTCCCGCAAATCCTCGCCGACAGGTGTGATGCCTGCCTTAAGCATGTTGGCGTTACGGGCATAATTGTTCATTGTGCGTGTCAATGCTGTTCGAAAGCCCGACAGATGGGTGCCGCCGTCAATGTTGCGGATATTGTTGGCAAATGCCAGCACATTCTCGGCGTAACTGTCGTTGTATTGCAAGGCCAACTCACAGGACAGGCCCGTCTCATCATCATCTTTCGCAAAGTACATCACGGGCGAAACGGCTGCCTTGCCCTCATTGAGATACTCGACAAATGCCTGGATACCGTTTTCGTAGTGGTAAACGTCTTTCTTTTGAACGCGGTCGTCTTGAAAGGTAATATGCGCTCCGGCGTTTAGGTAAGCCACCTCACGAATGCGCTTTTGCAGGATATCGTACTTGAATTCTGTCGTGGTAAAAACTTCTTCATCCGGATAAAAGGTAATACGCGTACCCTGCTTTTTTGTCTCTCCGATTTCGCGCACCGGACCTTTTGCATTCCCGCGCTCGCATTCAAAGTGATAATGAACGCCCTCACGCCAGACATCCGCTTCAAGCCGCTCACTGAGCGCGTTCACCACGCTGACCCCCACGCCATGAAGGCCGCCGGAGACCTTATACGCCTTATCGTCAAACTTGCCGCCGGCGTGCAGTGTTGTCAATACCACTTCCAGCGCACTCTTACCGGCGTCCTCATGCATATCAACCGGGATCCCGGAGCCGTTGTCTTCAACCGAGCAGCTGCCATCCATGTGAATATGTACCAGAATGCGGTCACAGCGCCCTGCGAGGGCTTCATCGATCGCATTGTCTAAGACTTCATAGACCAGATGGTGCAGGCCGCCCTCCTGCCGATTTCCGATATACATATCGGGCCGCTTGCGAACTGCCTCGAGCCCTTCCAAAATTTTTATATTACTGGCATCGTAATTGTGATCCGCCATATTGTTATGTTACTCCCTGTTGTTGTTTCTTATCGGTACGACTCGTATTTTTTTTATTCCACAGCGGGGAACCCCGCATTTTATTCGCTCCAACAATTCGCCCGAAAGCATTTGGGCCTGATGCATATATGGCCCTGGCTCCGCCTGAAGATAAAGCGTATTGCCCACTCGTTTGTCCAGTCGACAAAACGGCTGCAGGGTTGGCGGAACAACTGCTTCCCAAATATCTACGATTGCCGCGTTTTTTGTAAAGGCGCGATTTCTCTTTTCCAAAAAAGAACAGACCTCGTCCCCCAAACAGGACTCGGTGTGCCGGGGTTTGTATTGCCAGCTTGAAGCGCCTTTTAATCGTTTTTCTTCGTCCATCGCATGCTTACAGATTGACCGGCATGACAATATACAAGAAATTGCCGCCGCTTTTGATTAACCCAGGCCGGTCTGACTGGCCTAAGTGTAATTCAAACTCATCTGCTTTCAGAACTCGCAGGACATCAACAAGAAATTGTGGGTTAAACCCAATCTCAATTGGCTCGGCACTATAATCAACTGCCATATCAATCTTGGCGTCGCCTGTTTCGGGTGCACGGCTGGTAAAGACCATCGTCCCCTTATCCAGCGCCAGTTTAATTCCCTTGCTGTCTTCATTGGCCAGCAGGGCCGCACGGCGCACAGCGCTCAAGACAGCACTTGTCGGAAGCACGATCTTTTTGTCATGATCTTTGGGGATAATATCTTCGTACTTCGGGAAATTCCCTTCGACGAGATTTGAACTCACGACAACCGGCTCACATGCCAGCACGATCTGGTTATTGACAAACCGGACTTTGACCGTGCCTTCATCGTGTGCAGGAATCTTGTCCAGCAACGACATGGTTTTGGCGGGTACAATAATTCTGTTTTCCGGCAGTTTCGCGCTTTTTTCCAAGGGCACCGTTGACTTGGCCAGGCGCCGTCCATCTGTAGCGACCAGATACAATTTCTTCCCGGACACTTCCCAGAGGATACCATTCAGCGCGTAGCGTGTACTTTCTCTCGCCGCCGAAAAGATCGTTTGTTCAATCCCTTCCTGCAGGGCAGCTAGTGTAACTTCCAAATCCGCCTCCCCTTCAAACCCCGGGATCGCAGGGTACTGCTGCGGATCGTGGCTGTAAATCGTAAAGCGACTATCCGAGCCGATTAGATAGACCGCCGACTCCGTGGCCTCCAGCGCAATGACTTCGTCAAAACTTTCCCGCACGATCGAGGATAATTTGTCTGCAGGTACAACAATATCCCCGGCTTGGCCGATCTCGACTTGAGACACCAGGCAAGTAATCCCCGCTTCCAAATCCGTCCCGCTGATCCGAACCGCATCTTGTTCCGTAGTGATTCGTAAGCATTGCAGGATCGGTTTGGGCGTTCTGCTGGGGATGATACTGGTAACTAAGTTCAATGCTTCTTGTAGTGCCGAGCGGTTAAATTTTACTTTCATAGGATCCTCTTCTTGGGTTCTGACTTTGGCCTTCCATGTGGTTTTTGGCCTCCAGTAATTCTTTGCGATACTGTACCCGAAAAAAGGGGCTTTGGGAAGACTTTTAGCCCCCGAAAAACAAGTTTTTTAAACAAAACAGACCAACGAAAATGCTTTAACAAGGTCTTGTAGGGGATTGATTAGTATAATAATTAAAAGAAAAAATTATTCTTATTTGTCATATGGACGGTGAGATTGTGAGTTATCCAACAGAGCTTCCTGCAAGTGGTTTGCAGGGAATGAGTTAGGCCTGGAAAAGGACAATTCGGGGCTGTGGATAAAGTGTAAACAAACAACCGCCCAGGGCTGTTACATTTAAAAAGACTCACAGGGATTCTGAGCGCGCGCTAAAACTCACAGATAAACACTGACGTTTATTACAAAAGAACTCACAGGTTGTCAACACTGGTTGTGCCCCATTTAAAGCGATGCCTTTTTTTAAAATAACAGAAAGCCGTTGACTAGTAGGCGGGGCCTTCCGGGGTCCTTTGGGCTTCGATAAGGATTTTGGAGTGCCGCTCCGTTTCATTAGTGAGAAAATCCAACACCTCTTGAACTTCCTGGCTGTCACCGGAGAGGACCTCGAAAAAGTTTTTTTCAAGCAGCGATTCTTCCAGCTTGGTTGCTATTGAAAAGGCATTAATAAATTTGAAATCAGGCTGGCTAGCGCGCTCGATTAACTCCTCAATATAGCGAATCGAGAACTGAATCGCGTCAACCGAGAAGCGTTCGACAATAACAAAGGTATCATCTTCCTGAGAGAGGGTTCGAAGTTTGTTCAGACACGCTGAGTGCTTGAGCTCTTCGTCGGCGAGGTTCGTCCAAAAGCCGGCATGCTCATCGAAGCGTGACGCATACGCCCGGTATAGCCGTGCGATAGCCCGCTCGTGCTCTGCAAGCAGTTCCAGCAAGGCATCAGGGTCTTTCGCGATCTTGTACTCCACAGGCGTCCTTGTATGGTTAGCAATCTTTTATATCTTTATATCGGCACTTGGGACGAATTTTCTGAAACCATCTTATGGCAGAGGCGAGCAGCATTAAAAAACGCCCGACAGTTTACCGCCGGGCGTTTTGCATTGACTCATGCCAGTATTAAACTGTTGGTAGGTTGCCCAGATACGCAGTCGTAGGGAGCGTTCCAACCAGTGGCCGGGCGTATTCAAGAAACGCCTCGGTCATGCCGTTGCCATCGGCATTGATATATTCATCCGGCACACTCTTGGTATGCTCGGCTACATTCGCCAGATCCGTACGGAAGTATTCCACACCATAATCAGTGCCATTGCCGGTTCGCTTCATGGCGACCGAGCCATTGTCATGTTTCAGTGACATCCGGACTGCCTGACGGCCGCATTCGGCCGCTTCTTCAACATCCGTCTCGGACTGCAAGCCTGCAAAGCTGCGCTGCAGATACCCAAAGGTATCAGCGCGGACGCGTTTGATCTTCAGGTTGGTCTTGATCTGACTGGACAGGAAGTCGGCCAGGGCCCCGGTGCCGGAAAGCTGCACATTACCATGGGCATCACGTTCGGCATTTTCAGCCAGCTTCTCTGCCCAGGTGACACCGTCCGTATCGCCGATCCCTTCGCTGACAGCAACGACACAGCGCCCGTGTTTCTTATAGCAGGCATCCACATCACCGAGAAGCTTATCCATCGAAACCGCCCGTTCGGGAATGTAGATCAAATGGGGTCCGTCATCTTCTCGCTGTTTAGCCAGTGCCGCCGCACCTGTTAAGAAGCCGGCGTGCCGGCCCATGATGACATCAATCTTAACACCCGGCAGTGCCCGATTGTCTAAGTCGTCGCCCATCAGAGCACAGGCCACGAACTTACCCGCGGTGCCGAAACCGGGACAGTGGTCGGTCACAAGCAGGTCATTGTCAACGGTCTTCGGGACATGGAAGGCCTTGAAGTCGTAACCGGTCTTCATCGCCATCTCGTTGATCAGATAACAGGTGTTGGCCGAATCATTCCCGCCGATATAATAGAAATACTGAATATCGCGCTTCTTGAAAACATCCAGCACACGCTGGCAGTATTCTGCATCGGGCTTGTCACGGCTGGAACCCAGCGCCGATGACGGCGAAAAGGCAACGGTTTCGAGGGTTTTAATCGATAATTGCCTCAGATCGACAAACTTTTCCTCGACGATACCGGCCACTGCGTGGACGCCGCCATAGACATTTTCGATTGCCTTGTGCTTGCACACCTCGCCGATGACGCCTACGAGCGAGGCATTAATGACGCCGGTCGGGCCGCCGGATTGACTGACAACTGCGTTTGCCATGATTTTTAGACCTTTCGTGTCTTTAGAGTGAATACTGTTTTTAAGCTTTTCGGGCTGGCGATTATACCGTTTCGGCAAAAAAACACAAGCTCCAATTGGGCCTGGAAACAGCGAATTTTCTTGTTTTTCATGCGATCAAAGCGATAATCAAGTCGCGGAATTCAAAACAAACCCTAACCATGAAATCTTAAAAGGAAAATCGTGGACCACAGCTCTTCAGGTCAATCGCTTCCGGAAATCACAGTCAAGGCATTCCTACTCGGTGTTTTGCTGTCGGTCATTCTATCGGCGGCCAATGCGTATCTGGGCTTGTTTGCGGGCATGACGGTCTCGGCCTCGATCCCTGCCGCGGTTGTGTCGATGGGGGTTCTTCGCCTGTTCCGTAAAAGCAATATCCTGGAGAACAATATCGTTCAAACCGCCGCATCCGCGGGTGAATCGCTGGCCGCCGGCGTAATCTTTACCATGCCCGCCCTGATCATCCTGGATTTCTGGCAGGCGTTCAATATTTTCTGGATCCTTGTTATTGCAGGTTTTGGTGGCATCTTGGGCGTTCTATTTACGATTCCCCTGCGACGGTCATTGATCGTTCAGGGCGACTTGAAATTCCCGGAAGGCGTTGCTACGGCCGAAGTGCTTGAAACCGGCCAGCATGGCAAGGGTGTCAAGCACCTGGTTCACGCGGGTATCTTTGGGGGCCTGTTCAAGTTGGGCGCCAATGGATTGGGGTTCTGGCCGGAGGCCGTTTCTGGCGGCGCACGCGTTGGCGGAAGCATCGCCTTTTTCGGGTCAAAGCTCAGCCCTGCCTTGCTCAGTGTCGGCTATATTGTGGGGCTCAATATTGCTGTATTAGTTTTTCTTGGTGGAGCCTTAAACTGGCTGGTCGTTATTCCGGCTTATGCGGCTTTGCAGGACTGGCCTGCCCACCCGCAAGGCCACGCATTGGCGGGACAGGCCATAGGCGCATTTGAATATGCCGAGTTTCTATGGTCAACCCAAACCCGCTATCTCGGCGTCGGGGCCATGCTTGTCGGTGGGCTCTGGACGATCTTCCATATGCGAAGCTCACTGTTGACAGGCATCCTCAGTGGCTTAAAAGCCTACAAAGACCCGGAAAGAACCGCAGCCGTCAAAAGAGAAGACAAAGATATCCCGATGAAGTGGGTGCTGGTGCTGATCGTCGCGTCGATTGTCCCGCTGTTCGTGGTGTATCAGTTCTTTGTGCAGGATCTTTCGGTATCGCTGACAATGGCGGTGACCATGGTTGTTACCGGCTTCATTTTTTCCGGCGTTGCGGCCTACATGGCAGGCCTGGTCGGCTCTTCGAATAATCCGCTGTCGGGGCTGACGATCGCTACGGTAATGGTGTCTGCTCTGCTGTTGGTATTGCTGATGGGCAAGGGCGCCGTCAACGGCCCGGCCGCGGCGATCATCGTCGGCAGCGTGGTTTGCTGTGCCGGAGCGATCGCAGGGGACAATATGCAAGACCTCAAAGCCGGTCAGATTGTCGGGGCCACCCCGTATCGCCAGCAAATCATGCAGATTGTCGGAACGATCTCAGCGGCGCTGGTGATCGGGCCGGTCCTGGTGCTGCTGCACAAGGCTTATGGCTTTGCGGGCACACCTGGTGCGGGTCCGGATGCATTGGCCGCACCGCAGGCCAACCTGATGGCTTCGATTGCCCAAGGTGTGTTTGGGGACGGGCTGCCGTGGGTATTTGTATTTGGTGGTATGGCTTTGGCCGTGGGTATTATCATGCTGGATTGCTGGCTGGTGCGTGCAGGATCAAATTTCCGCATGCCTGTTCTGGCTGTTGCCGTCGGGGTTTATCTTCCATTTGAACTGTCTGTGCCTATCTTTGTGGGCGGACTGGTCCACTTTATGGCGGGTCGCATTTTATCAAAATCAAAGGTCGTCTCAGAAACTGCCGGGAGCAATGGTTTACTGTTCGCCTCTGGCCTGGTCACCGGGGAGGCACTCATGGGGATTCTCATCGCGATCCCGGTTGTGCTCCTGAAACAACGCGATATCGACCTGCCGCTGTGGAAGCTCCCTTACGGGGCGATCTTTGGCGTTGTGCTGCTGGGACTGTTAACCCTGCGGCTCTACAGGCTCGCTGCCGGCAAAGCCAAAAACAGTTAACGGGGCCAGAGGCAGTAAATATTTCTTGTATTCTGGTCTACATTGCCGACAATAAAACCCAAAAGGACAAGTTTTTATTGAATAATGACCCCTGCCCCTGCGTCTATGGATACGAGAACGAACCCAAATAATAATACTAAAACCGGAACTGGCCGACCTGGAGTCGCAAGCGTGAACAGCCCCTGTACAACTGAATTGGCTGCCATCAAGCAGTGCCGCAACGGCTCCAGGAAGGCGTTCGAGGTTATTGTGAACAGATATATGAAAGACGCTTATTTTATCGCATTGGGCTATGTCGGTAACAGGCAGGACGCCCTCGACTTGTCACAAGAGGCTTTCTTCAAGGCTTATCGAAAACTCGATACCCTCAGTGCAGACAACAAATTTTTTCCGTGGTTCTACCAGATATTGAAAAACCAATGCTTTAGCCATCTTCGAAAATTTAAAAACAAAAAAACACAAAGTCTCGACGGGGCCGAAGAACCGATCGTCATTGAAGATGAAAAACATTCCTTCGACCCTGAAATGATCGCCGAACGAAACGAGGCCAAAGACCGCCTCTGGCAGGCGATCGGACAGCTTGACGAAAAACACCGCGAAGTGATCATCCTCAGACATTTTCAAAACTTCTCATACGACCAGATTGCCCAGACCCTTTTGTACTCCAAGGGCACGGTCATGAGTCGATTATATTACGCGCGTAAAAAACTCAGGGAACTATTAGATGATAAGAAAGGGGGCCTGCTATGACGTGTCCCGACTATAAAGGCTTGATGATGGGTTACCTGGACAATGAGCTCGACGAACACCAGAAAAAGATGTTCACCGAGCATCTTGACCAATGCCCCGACTGCAAAAAAGAGCTTGCTGAGTTCAAAGACCTCAAGCAACTCGCTGATGAAGTGGCATTGACAGAGCCCACGGACGAGCTCTGGCAGCACTACTGGAAAAATATCTACAACCGATTTGAACGGACGCTTGGCTGGCTTCTCGTGTCGGTGGCGGCGATCATCCTGCTGATCTATGGCGGCTTTAGGCTCATCGAAGAGATCATTCAGGACCCGACGGTGGACATCGTCTTAAAGGTCGGACTCGTCGCCCTGATCGGGGGCCTGGCGATCCTGTTCGTCTCCGTGCTGAGAGAACGGCTTTACTTACGGAAAAAAGATCCCTACAAAGACATAAGGAGGTAGCAACATGCAGATATCAACAACACCTTACATTGAAGGAAAAACGATTGTCAAGCAACTTGGACTGGTCCGGGGCAACACGATCCGCGCCCGCCATGTCGGAAAAGATATTATGGCAGGGCTGAAAAATATCGTCGGCGGCGAGATCAGCGATTACACCAAGATGATGGCCGAGTCCCGGGAACAGGCGATCGACCGAATGGTCGCCGAGGCTGAAAGCAAAGGCGCCAACGCAGTCGTCGGGATGAAATTTGCGACTTCGATGATCATGCAAAACGCCTCAGAGATCCTTGCCTACGGGACTGCTGTGGTTGTCGAATAATATTACGGGTGGCCCGGGGCGCCCTAATTTTTACCGACGCGGATGCGGCGGTATTCTTTCTCGAAAAACTTCTTATGCGCCTTTTCCTGTGTGGAAAGAAGCAAAAACATCTCTTTCAGGGTGGCATCGTCTATTACGCCGGCGAGCACTGAATACAGCATTTCGGCGGCTTTTTCTTTATCCATTGCAAGCTTCACCGCGCTGGTGTAATCCAGTGATTCTGACACCTTCATGGCCTGCACATAACGGTTCACTTCCTCGGCTGAGATGGAATGATTCAGCGCAGCTCCCCGCTCGTCGAGTATTTGTCGAAGCTGCGCTTCGTGCAGTTTTTCTTCGGCGACCAGTGTCATCAGGAATTGGGCAACGGGCTGGTTGTGGGACTTTTGGCTGAGAAGCCGGTAAAACTCCTGCGCGGCCTGCTCTAAACGGATTGCGAACGAGAGGACATCCTCAATGGAATAAAAATCAGGCATCCGTCAAAGCTCATGATGTGTAATGGCTTCGTATTCCCGCTCAAGCTGTAAAACATGCCGCATCTCTTCCTCGGCCAGTTCCAATAACACTCCGCATAGTTCTTCGTCTTTGACCGTGGCCAGCAGTTTGGCATAAAGACGAAACGCCGCGCGC